>CAMZFK010000006.1 GCA_947306055.1 uncultured Candidatus Saccharibacteria bacterium
ACGTGCTCACGAGTCTGTGGTAATGGACCATCGTTCGCCGCAACGACGAGGATAGCACCATCAACCTGTGCAGCACCGGTAATCATGTTCTTAATGTAATCTGCGTGGCCTGGCATATCTACGTGTGCGTAGTGGCGCTTCTCAGATTCGTACTCCTGGTGAGAGGTAGCGATGGTAATACCACGAGCTTTCTCTTCTGGAGCGTTATCGATTTGGTCATAAGCAACTGCTTTGTTGACATCGGATGGAAGTCTCTTTGCAAGCACGTTGGTGATTGCAGCAGTCAAAGTAGTTTTACCATGGTCGACGTGACCCATGGTACCCACATTAATATGTGGCTTGGAACGGTCAAAATTTGCCATTCATTCTCCTTTTATTTTGTTATTACGTTTGGAGCGCTAATAAAAACCAGCTCCAAAACTCTACAATACTATTTTAGACTATTTTTATCAAAATGTAAAGAGTAAAAATAAAAAGCTCGAGTCGTTTTATCCAACTCGAGCTAACTAAACTACACTATTCTATTGCGTCGAGATACTCCTTCTCGATAGGATCGATTATGCCGTATTTTTCCAGTATGGCGGTAATCTCCTCCCTGTCGGAAAGCAGGAGCGTCAACGACTCCAGATAAAAGGTCTTCTTTTTGACGTCGTACGTGATGGACAAGAAAGACTCCCCATTGCTAATATAGATGGTATTAGCCGGGCTGACTTTGGAACCGAGCTTTTCTAACTCTTCTTTGAGCTCGTCCGGAGTCAGGTAATCTTTCTGCGTGTCTATGTTGATGATTGAGACATCGAAATCATACTCATAGAGACACCCAGAATCAGGCACGCCAGCCTTCTTTTCATCTACACACTTCTGCAGAACGTCGAAGATGGCGTCGAAAACCTTAGGTGTTTCACCTGCCATCGCGGATGAATCACCGGCTGTAGCGATTATGCCAAAATCGCTCTCGGTTACGTCAATTGAACTAGCAAACATATTGCAAGCCCCCTTTCACTATAGAATGTAATGTACAATATAGAATTATTATAGCACAAAGATAGAAAAAATCAAGTCTAAGCAACGATATTTAGGGGTTTTAAATAAAAAACGTCCCTGCCACTAGTGCGGCAGGGACAAAACCCTAATTATTCGGGTACGTTTCCGTGTGCCGGTGAATGATGATAAAGCCTGATGCTAAATTCAATTTTGAATGCGGTGATATCCGCATCATCATTAAGGACAACGTCATACGTTTTGGTGATACTTTTCAGCTTCGTCTTTTCGTTTTCTGTGAGTTGATCAACTGTACTGCAAGCCATTAGGCGAGCCAGCAGATTGGTCCCTCGGATTTCTTCTGAAAGTCGATAAAACGGCCCATCACTGATATTTCCGATCTGGTCTCTTATTGGAAGGTTGTTTTTTACTTTCATCTCAGCTACTAAAACTTCATCTGTCATCTCTAATTGCCCCTTTCTTTTTTTGCCAGTCGATAAGAGTCACCACTGGTAATGTACTTTTACGCCTCCAAGAGTGCCTTTTAATTATGGCACGGATTATGATTTTTGTCAAGAAGACCTAAACGCCTATTAAAAAACGGCCCACTTAGGGGCCGGATTTTTTATTGGGTGGTAGGAAAGAGATTCTCCCTCCAGGTTACTACTATGTCTAACTGTTTTTTAGTCAGAAGACCGAGGCTATGTCCAATAAGGTTCATGAAGTCACACTCCCTTAAATTAAAACTTATTTCGAAGGGATCTTTTTCATGTCTTCTCGTGAACTGGATCCTAGCGGTATATCCATTTATAATGGATTCCGCCGAGATATACTTAAGGGCATATCCATCAGGAGAGGCCGAATCGCACATATTGTAGTCAGTGCAGGAAGCATAATCTGAGACTACTGCACCATTCTCCTTAAAGGCCATCAATATGATGATAAAAACATCGAATAAGCTCCACTCGTTGTTTTTATCGTGGTATGTTATCAAGTAGTGGCCTTCGCTCTCCTTGACCTGTACCTTTTTTACCCAGTCTTTATAAAGGTCGAGTAACTTTCCATTGAAAGCAAGGACTTCACCCAAAATGCTCTTTCTGCGCCCCCATAAAGGTACACGACGAAGCCCGCGCTTCTCTAAAAACCGTTTAATTTCTTCGAGTGAGCTTGTATCGATTTCGGTCGCCTGGAGAAAAATCACTGAATAACCTTCGGTGTCCTTAATTTCCCTACGAAACTCTAAAAATTCATCTTCTGACATCTTTGAAATTCTCTTCATCCTCATATTCTCTACTCCTTTCCATCTTGTAAAAGAACAATAACCTATAGTTAAATTATGGCATAAAATACTGAAAAAGTCAACTAGGCACAACGACCGAGTGCCTATGGCACAAATCCACCACCAAAAAGAGCCAGGCGAGCTGGCTCTTTTGATTCAGGAGAGACTACTTAAAGTTTCTCTTCTCGATGATTTCCATTGCTACGTTTGGTGGTACTTCTTCGTAAGCGTAGAGCTCCATTGAAGATGCAGCACGACCCTGGGTCATACCACGAAGGTCACCAGTGTAACCGAAGAGGTTTGCAAGTGGACAGAAAGCCTTGATAAGCTTTGCGCCACCGTTCAAATCTTCCATCTCGTCGATACGGCCACGGCGAGAGTTGATGTCGCCGATCACGTCGCCCATGAAATCTTCTGGGGTGGTAATTTCAAGCTTCATCACAGGTTCGAGGAGCACTGGGTTAGCTTTCTTGATACCTTCGCGAGTGGCAAGAGCACCTGCGAGGGTGAAGGCGAGCTCAGAGGAGTCGACATCGTGGTAGGAACCATCATAGAGGGTCGCCTTGACGTCTACTACAGGGTAACCAGCGATAACACCACCAGCAAGCGTGTCTTCGACACCTTTCTGAACTGGCTTTCTATATTCCTGAGGGACTACGCCACCCTTAATTTGGTCGATAAACTCAAAGCCCTTCCCTGGCTCGTTTGGTTCAAACTTAATCCATACGTCACCGTACTGACCACGACCACCAGACTGTTTGATGTGCTTACCCTGTGCTTCAGCGGTACCACGAATGGTTTCGCGGTAAGCTACCTGTGGAGCACCAGTATTGGCCTCAACGCCATGCTCACGTTTCAAACGGTCGATAATAATCTCAAGGTGAAGCTCGCCCATACCAGAAATAATGGTCTGGCCGGTTTCTTCATCGGTGTGTACGCGGAAGGTTGGGTCTTCCTCAGCCATCTTAGAGAGGCCGATACCCATTTTTTCCTGGTCCGCCTTGGTCTTTGGCTCTACAGCGATTGATACCGGTGGATCTGGGAACTCGATAGACTCAAGATGAATAGGATGAGCTGGATCACAAATGGTGGTACCAGTAGTCACATTCTTGAGGCCTACGACAGCGGCGATATCGCCGGCGCCGATTTCGGAAATATCCTTACGGTCGTTAGCATGCATACGGACAAGGCGGCCGATGCGTTCTTTGTCGCCAGTAGAAGCGTTGAGAACGGTGTCGCCAGATTTGAGCTTACCAGAGTAAACGCGGATGAAGATCAGCTTACCTACGAATGGGTCGGTAGCAATCTTGAATGCGAGAGCAGCAAGAGGTTCAGAATCAGCAGCCTTACGGACGACCTGGTCACCAGTCTTTGGATTGGTACCTACGGTCTGGCCCTGGTCACGATCGAGTGGAGATGGGAGATAATCGGTCATGAGGTCGAGCACCTTCTCTACGATAACACCACGACCATCGCCGCCGGTGACCAAGAAGAAATCGCCATCGAGCACACGCTTACGAAGAGCAGCTTTAAGCTCTTCGGTAGTAATAGCATCTTCGCCTTCAGAGAAGTACTTGTCCATGAGTTTTTCGTCGGCCTGAACAGCCTCTTCTACGAGCATCGAGCGAGCGTTCTTGGCTTTCTCTACCATGTCGGCAGGAATTTCACCAACAGTGAGCTCGTGATCAGCGTAATCTTTGTAAGTGTAAGCCTTCATATCAACGAGGTCAACCACGCCGCAAATATCCTTTTCGAAGCCAATTGGAAGGTGGATAGCCACAGCGTTCTTGGAAAGACGCTTGTGAATTGAGTCGAGAGACTTGTAAAAATCACCACCAATTTGGTTAATCTTGTTTACGAAACAAATGCGTGGCACGCCGTACTTGGTAGCCTGGCGCCACACAGTCTCGGACTGAGCTTCTACGCCCATCTTGCCATCGAATACTACGACTGCGCCATCGAGCACACGAAGCGAACGCTCCACCTCGGCGGTAAAGTCGATGTGGCCTGGGGTATCGATAATGTTGATCTGGTGACCTTTCCAGTAAACGGTCACAGCAGCGGAAGTAATCGTGATACCGCGTTCCTTTTCCTGTTCCATCCAGTCGGTATCAGCACCGCCGGTGCCGCCCTTAACTAGGTCAATTTTGTGTTTGAGACCGGTGCGATAAAGAATCGCCTCGGAGGTTGTGGTTTTGCCTGCGTCGATATGAGCAATAATACCAATATTGCGTAGCTTCGACAAATCAGTAATCTCAGTAGCCATATGCTCCTTTATAATTATTATTTATTCCGTTCTTTTAGCTCCACACTAAAAAGAAAACACAGATTTACCCCATTATACCACATATTCGTAGGAATATGCAAAAAAATATGCATTATTGACTTTGCACTAAAAATATGATATAATAAAAGATGATATTGTACGTTTAAAAGATGCCTACTTTTAGTGGGGGAAAAGGAGGAAAGCATGAAAGTGTGCTATAGAGATTTATCATCATGCGGTTCGCACTTGCGTGACTGGCAGATAATCCAGGATTCAATTCCGGGTTTTGAACTTACTAAGAGGATATGGGATGCAGATGTTGCGATCATCTATCTCTGCGGTCTTTCAAAGAAGGCTATTGATGAGGTAGAAAGAGAAATTGAAGATGTAGACTACGCTTTTTCTCGTAATCCCAACCTAAAAGTATTCGTGGGCGGTTGCGCTGCCGACCTAGTTTCGGTGCAAACATTACTTGGTAAGTATAACCTTACGAAGAATCTCTTTACCAAGAGTACTATGGCGAATGTCGTTCTGGGTGAATTGGGGTTCCGACCCTCAAGAGAAACGATACCCTACATAGACCATCGTTATACGGCTGTTGTGAACATTGCGATAGGATGCCGCCGTCACTGCGCTTTTTGCAAGACATGGTATCTCGACATGGAATATCGCTCTGTGCCAAAGAGCGTAATTCTGAAAGAGATCGGTGAAGCGGTAAGTCGCGGGGTTTTCCACATTTGCTTAACAGCGGAAAATTCCACGGAGTATGGCTCCGATTTGGAAAAGGATGGCAAAGGCCATTTGGGAGAGCTCCTTCGTGAAATCTTCCAGACGTATCCCGACATCAAAATCATGGACGTCATGGGTGTCTGTCTGGATGAGGTCGACGATAGCCTCGCGGACTACTTTCTGGAAGAAAAAAGGATTAACGAAGTTCAAATGGAAGTACAATCCTTCATTCCTGAGGTTCGGAAAAAAATGCTTCTGGAAAAGAGCGCAGAAGAGGCAAAAGCTCTCTACGCTAAGCTTCGTGCCCGCAAAATCGTAAGGGCAAACATCATCACGGGGCACCCCGGAGAGGGTTCAGCAAATTTTGACTCTCAGCTAGATTACATTTTAGCCAATGCGGAGACTTGCTGGTCACTCGATATTTCGCCGTTAGACAGCACTCCTGGCACTCAATCCTATAAAATGGAGCAAGTGAAAAAGGACATTGCTGAAGCAAACCAAGCCAAGCTTCAAGAGGCCATTAAAAAAATGCGTAAAGCTTGGGCCACTAAGGTGTTGGAGTTAAATGAGCCACTTCATGCTTGCGCGGTGACTTACGCTTACGATTTAAGCAAAAAAGAAGACCAAACGCTTTGTATGGTATGGGGACAACCCGTCGTCATAATAGTGAAAGGCCATCTGCCGCTCTACGAAAATTACCGAATCCGCCCGACGGCGTATTTAAGGGATGGAGACGACAATCATATCGTCATGTCCGGCATCATCTACAAGTAAAAAAAACAAATAACCCGAGCAGTTGGCTCGGGTTATTCTAATTTTAACTGAGTTTTTTTCTCAAAATATCTTGTACGGCGGACGGGTTGGCTTTGCCGTGAGATTCTTTCATTACCTGTCCCACTAGGAAGCCAATTACTTTTTCTTCCCCGTTACGGAAATCTTCCTGGGCTTTCTGGGTTTCTGGCTTCGCCAATACCGTATCCACGATCGCCTCAAGTGCGCCAAGGTCATTCTCTTGAATAAGTCCGAGCTCTTTTGCAATATTGCGAGCCCCACGCCCCTTCATTTGTGGATCAAAGAGTCGGAGGAACACTTCCTTCGTAGCGGTAGACGAAAGCTCTTTTTTAGTGTTCATCTCAGCAAGCTCTTTAAGCTCCGCGCCAGTAGGAAGATCATTCAAATATTCTGCCGACTTCTCCTCGGCAAGTAGTACTGATGCAAACAAATTAGAGATGAGTTTCGCATCGACGGGTGACGCCACTGGGGGGACCCCCGCCGGAGCTTCTGCGACGGTGGGGGAAACTGTGGCGGCAGGACCCGTCGAGACTTCATCTAATTTTCGCATCAGTTCTGGATAGTCAAGCAAAACTTCGAGCGTATCATCTGCAATCACACCACCAAACTCAGCGCGGTAATCAGCAGGCATCTTTGGCAGCTTAGCCGCCTCAGCCTCAATAAATTCATCAGATAGATTAAGTGGTGGCAAATCTGGCTCTGGCATATAGCGGTAGTCCTTTGCCTCTTCCTTGCTACGCTGGCCGGTAGTCTCACCAGTCGCATCGCTCCAGCCGAGCGTCTGCTGCACGACTTTTTCGCCCGCATCAAGCAAACGGCTCTGGCGCTTGATTTCGTATTCTACTGCCCGCTCAACACTTCTGAATGAGTTTAAATTCTTAACTTCGGTACGAGTCCCAAGTTCATCAGAACCTTCTGGCGCTACAGAAGTATTTACATCAAAACGCATATTGCCGTTATAAAGATCACCGTAAGTTACTCCGGCATAACACATGAGTCGCCAAAGCTCCTTACAATAATCGTGCGCATCTTTTGCGGAGTGGATATCTGGTTCGGATACGATTTCAATCAGTGGTGTGTCGACGCGATTTAAATCAACCAAAGAATAAGTGTCAAAATGCGTTAACTTCCCTGCGTCACCCTCAAGGTGGGCATGGTTGATTCTTACGCGCGCTCCAGACGGCAAATCAATATATCCGGCCCCAATGATTGGGTGATAAAACTGCGTAATCTGATAGCCTTTAGGGGAATCTGGATAAAAGTAATGTTTGCGATCAAAACGTGAATCTCCGTTAATTTCGCAGTTCATCGCCTTTCCAGCTAAAATCGCAAGCCGAATCGCCTCGCCGTTAAGGCGTGGCAGCATCCCAGGTAAAGCATAGTCGACCGGCGATACACAAGAGTTAGGTTCTTTGCCGCGCGCGTCATTATCAACTTCGGAAAAAAGCTTAGTCTTCGTGCGAAGTTGCACGTGGCATTCAATACCAATTGTCGGAATGTATTTCATTAGATTGCTCCTAGATCTTTTAGTGCTTGTTTGTAAATCAGAAGTGCGGACGCAGCTTGTTTGTAAGTAATATCAAGATCTGGCTCATGTGCCAGAGCGTTGCGGAGTTTATGTGCGCGCCATACGGCATTGATGTCGGTAAAATTACTAGGGGCATGCTTCAAACGCTCACCCATGGTTTTGCCAGCAATACCCATTTCGACCATTGCGCTATCGAGTAGTTTATCTGCATTTATTACGGCATTCATAAAAGTCGCAGGATTCTCCTTGCGAAGGTTATTTTCGATGGCTAAAAACTTTGCCTGGTATTCTTCGACGTTGAATTTATGCTTGCGTTTACTGGTTAAAAGAATCGCGACAAAGACAAAAACCGCTACAATAAAAACGGCGATCATGAATGGTATTGCCCCACTACTCATTAGATAAGCTCCTTAGAAAAGTTGATTAAAGTTTTATCACTACGACGTGGTCCTACGATTTGAAGCCCCAAACTCAAACCATTCTTGGATGTCCCGGCAGGTATTGTTAGTCCAGGTACGCCAGCAAGATTCAACGATACGCTCATTAAATCTTCTAGATACATTGCCACCGGATTATTTACCTTCTCGCCGATTTTGAATGCAGGATTTGGCGATACAGGAGTCAGGATGAAATCACATTTTTTAAAAGCTTCCTCGTATTCATTAATAATAAGCGTGCGAGCTTTCGCGGCTTTTAAGAAATATGCGTCATAAAAACCACTAGATAAAACGAAATTGCCAATCATAATACGACGCTTATTCTCTGGCATAAAGCCCTCTTCACGCGTTTTACTGTAAAGGCTAGAAAGATCAGTAGTCTCATGCGATCTAAAGCCATACCTCACGCCGTCATAGCGAGACAAATTACTGGTCACTTCAGCCGGCTGAATAATATAATAAGCAGCAAGTGCGTATTTTAGTGCTGGCATTTCAAGCTCGACGATTTCGTATCCTTTTGACTTTAAAAGTTCACATTTCTCTTTCAAAGCGTTCCGAATCTCGGTATCCACCACCTCGTTATCAAAATCCTTAATAACTCCGATTCTCGACAAGTGTTTTTGCAAACCGCTTCGCTCGCGCCCGTCGTTACGGGGCTCGCTCGCTAGTAGCTCCCCGTTGGTCGCAATGTTTGCAAAAACACTTGTCATCGAATCAGAATTATCATAAAAATCTGGCAACGTAGTCAAATCTTTTGAGTCTTGGCCAGAAGCGATAGACATCAAAAGATCCATGTCTTCAGGGGTCTTAGTAAAGAAACCAATACAATCAAGCGAAGACGCCATAGCTACTACCCCATAGCGTGAAATACAGCCATAGGTTGGTTTGAACCCATAGATTCCATTAAACGATGCCGGTTGGCGAATTGAACCGCCCGTATCTGTACCTGTTGTAAATTCTACAACATCTAACGCTACGGCCACAGCCGAACCGCCAGAAGAGCCGCCGGCCACGCGCTCGCGGTCGCACGAGTTCAATGTTACACCAAAGTAGGAATTTTCAGTGGATGAACCATGAGCAAAAGCATCACAGTTGGTAAGTCCAATCAAAATAGCATCTTCGTCGAGTAATTTCTGTACAGAGGTAGCAGTAATAGGCGAATCGAATTCCTCAAGAATATGCGCTGAAGCGGTCGTAGGATATCCTTTTACGAGAAAATTGCTTTTCGCTGCGAAAGGCACACCGGCAAGTCTCCCCACTTTTTCGCCGCGAGAAATTCTTTCATCGATTTCAGCTGCACGTTTCAATGCGCCATCTTGATCGAGATAAGTGAAAATATTATAATCCTCAAAATACTTAACCTTTTCAAGCGCATCTTTTACGAGCCTGGTTGCAGTAACGGTTTTATTTGCGATCTTCATTTTTGCTCCTATAACACCTTAGGGACCTTAATCTGGTCGTCCTTTTCTTCCTTTGTTAGCGCCAGTAGATCTTCGCGCGAGGCTTCCTGAGGGATAATTTCATCATCTCTCCAAATATTTTTCATCTCAAAGACTTGATAAGTTGGCTCGACTCCATCGGTATTTAAATTATCGAGTTCAGAAATATAACTAATAATGTTTTGTAAATCTTCTCCTAGCGACTCCGCCTCTTTTTCGGACACCGAAAAATTAGACAAATCAGCAAGATGTAAAATGTCCTCGCGTTTTATTTCCATATTCTATAATTATAGCACTATTTAGCGTTTTTAAAGAGAATTTTTTTGACATAGTTGACGACTGGCTCCACTTCTTCAAGATTCAAGAAGAAGCTTGCGATTACATAAGCAATGAGTGAGGCCCCAGCGATCAGCAAGAATTTTGGTATGGTGATTACAAGAGAAGTATCTGTCGCCATAAGAGGAATAAACTTCGTCATCGAAAATGCCACGCAGCCAGCGATGAGAGTAGCAATCCCCATTCGGATAAATGACTTAAAGAAATGCCGGTCAAGGATTTCTCCACCCGAGCGTTTCTGCAAAATAATCAAAAGTATAATGATTTCCAAAATCGCGCCAATCGATTGTGCTAGACCAAGTCCATCTACCCCCCAACCAAGAAGATATGCCATGACGGACAATAAGATGGTAAGGCCAATTGCCACAATAGAAACGATAAACGGAGTTTTGGTGTCTTGATATGCATAAAAACCGCGTGATGCAATATGGAAAACTGATCTTGCGAAAATCGCAATACATAAAGTCCCAAGGACTGAGGCGATAGTGAAGTTGCTGTCATTATTACCAATATTTGAGATAAAGCTTACGATATAGCCACGGCTAAAGAATGCAATTAGCGCCACCGGCAAAGAGATCCAAGTAATCATTCTGAGCGCCTGCCTAAAGGTATTATAGAATTCTTTTTTGTCTCCTTGGCCCAACTCTTCTGTAAGTTTCGGGAAAAATGCCGTCGAAATCGCCACACCAATTAAATTTACCGGCATCGTATGTAGAGAATTTGCTTGGTTAAATGACCTTACTGCGCCGGCACCCATTCTGGACGAAAGGTTGGTTGAGACGATGGAGTTTGCATAATCAATTCCCTGGTCAAGTGAGCGTGGTGGTAGTAACTTTAGGATGGTTCTAAACCCTTGATTTTTCCAGCGGATTTTAAATTCATAGTCAAATCCGAGCCCAAATAAACCGATCAAGGAAACGACTAATTGCATAATTGCGCCAAGCACGACGCCGAGAGCGACACCCATAATGCCACCTTCGAAAATCTGGCAGCCAAAGATATTTATTCCGCCAGTAAAACATGTAATACCGATAATGATACCGATATTATATATGGCTGGCGCGAAAGCATAAAAGACAAATCTTCCTACAGCTTGTTGAATCGACGTCAAAACTGTGGCCAAGGAAAATAGGAACGGATTTATCGCAATTACCCGAGTCATATTGATGGCGAGAATCATTCCAGATTCATCGAGTCCAGGGCTCACAATATAGCGAATTAGTGGATCTGCAAAGACCATAATTAGGACGCTAGTAATAAGCGTGAGCAGCGCGAGCAAATTAAGAAGGCTAGAAGAAAGTTCCCATGCGGATTTCTTATTCCCAGTAATAAGCCTTTGGTTAAAAACCGGAATAAAAGATACGGCTAGTGCCCCAGAAGTTAGAATAAAGAACATGAAATCAGGAATGGTGAAAGCTGCAGTATAGGCATCAATACCAGTCGGGTAAGTGCCAAGATAATAGGAATTCAAAAGCCTATCGCGGAAGAGTCCAAGCAGGGCTGAAATCAGGGTAGAACTTGCCAAAACTATAGCCGCATATTTTACAGACAACTTCGTATTGGCGAGCTGAACGACAGACTTAAACCTAAACTTTTTCATGTATTTATTATAACACGTGCTATAATATATATATGGTTAAAAATAAAGTAGATGTGGAATTACCACCTAAAAAAAGTGGTAAAAAGTTAAAGATTTCAGGAAAAAACAAGAAAAAAGAGATCCGTAAATTATATACCGATTTTAAAGCAAGGCGCAGGGCCAAAAAAGAGGCCGAAGCGAGACGTCACGCGGAAGATTTAGCGACTTTACCAAAAGACCCGGTCAAACGTTTTTTTGCTAGACTTCATCCAAAGCGCGTATTTCGTTGGTGGTTTTCTTGGCGTGGCCAAAAAGCCATCCTGAAATTCATCGGCATTTGTTTCATTCTACTAATAATTACTATTGGTGGCTTATTTATCTATTACAAAAAAGACCTAGATGAAATTCGTCTCGACGAAATGACTATTTCGGAGACAGTGAATACATATCTAGACAGAAATGGCATCGTCCTCTGGAAAGACACAGGCAACGAAAATTACCGCCTCGTTATAGACAGTGAAGATATTCCAGATAATATGCGTTATGCTACGATAGCTATCGAGGATCGTAATTTTGAAAATCATATTGGCGTGGACTTTATGGGGATTGCTCGCGCCGTCTTCTCTACGCTTTCTGGTAAGCAGGTTCAGGGTGGCTCTACATTGACGCAGCAATTGATTAAGCAGGTCTATTTTGCGGACGAAGCAGCTAGCGCCAATCGTGGTGGTCTAACCCGTAAAATAAAAGAGTTGATTCTTGCGATAGAGCTAGAGCGGATGTATTCAAAAGATGAAATTATGACGATGTATCTCAACCAATCCCCATATGGTGGTCGTCGTAATGGTATTGAGTCCGCAGCGCAAACCTATTTTGGCAAATCAGCCAAGGACCTCACCCTTGCAGAATGCGCGTTGCTTGCTTCCATCCCAAACAACCCAGCAGTATTTAACCCATATAATGAATATGGCCACGAAGAACTCCTTTGGAGGCAACGCTATACGCTAGACGTCATGGCTGAGATGGGATTCATCACGAAAGAAGAAGCCGAGGAAGCTAAAGCCGTACCAATTTTGGATACAATCAAGCCAGAAGCTAGCCAATATGCAAATGCCAAGGCTCCGCACTTCGTCCTAGAAGTAAAGAAGCAACTCGAAGAAAAATACGGTATCTCGACCATGCGTGCTGGTGGGTGGACTATTACTACAACACTTGATTACCGTGCGCAACAAATCGCTGAAGACGCAGTGAAGATTGGCAAGAACAATACATACATCAACAAAAGCGACGATATCGCACTCGTGTCCGTAGACGTCGAGACTTCCCAAGTTATTGCCATGGTTGGTTCAATTGACTTCTTCGAGAAGGCTTATGGCGAAGTAAATGTGACGACAAACTCTCTTATTGAGCCAGGTTCCACGATTAAGCCTATCCTAGATTACTCCCCACTATTTATGCAACGTGAAGGCATAAATTATGGCCCAGGCTCAATCCTAAAGGACGAAGATATTAATTCGGTTTATTGTGCTGGCTACGTTGGCAAGTGCTCCCTTGCAAACGTTACAAATCGTTTTTATGGTGATGTGACTATCCGTTTCTCACTTGGCCACTCTCTAAACATTGCTGCGGTTAAAGCGCTGTACATTAATGGTATCGATAATTCACTAGAAATCGCTCACGCACTTGGCGACGTCTCGTATTGTAGGGACCGTGATAACTATGGTCTTTCTATTGCGATCGGTTCTGGCTGTGGTGTAAAGATGGTAGAGCATGCGAACGCATATGCCTCACTTGCCCGTGGCGGTTCCTATAAAGATCTTGCGTATGTTCTTGAAATTAAGAATTCTTCTGGTGATGTTATGGAATCTTGGACCGATTCGCCAGCGAAGCGCGTCGTAGATGAGCAGGTTGCATACATGATTTCAGATATTTTGAGTGATCGCAACGCAAGGTGGTTTAATAATACTGGATTTGTAATTCCAGACGTCTGGACTGCCACTAAGACTGGTACCACCACGACCACGAACTCGTCAGTCACGAAGGATTCGTTGATGGAGAGCTACTCCACTGCTATTTCGACCTTTGTCTGGAACGGCAATCATGACGGTACGGGACTTACTTCAAGCGCTAGCACCGTAGCGGCATCTGTTATAGGCGAATATATGGAGCGCGTACACAAGGAGGTTTACGAGCCAGATGGTAAATGGCATTATGGTGATAAGCCAATCAAACCATCCGGAATACAGACCTTAACCATTGGAACTACGACAGATATTTGGCCAAGCTGGTTTAATAAAGACAAGAACTCTGGTGTGACCCAGGAAATGATGACATTTAATAAATATAATCATTTGTTAGCCTCTACTTGTACCAAAGAAGATTATAAAATTCAAATAGAAGTCACCAAGACAATAGATCCGATGACTGGCGAAGAATCTTACTCCGTTCCAGAGCCATATAATAAAGACGAAAGCGACGATTGTAAATATATCCCACCACAAGTGTCTTTGATGATAGCCAATGGTAAAATTTATGCTACGATACAGGAAGGTTCTTCTGGCATAGCAGGATATACTTTATATGTAGACGGAGTCGAAAAGTCTGGCATTAATATCAATAGCAACGGACTTGTGACTGGGTACACGATAAATGGTACGGAGACTAGTATCAAAGTAGTTATTAGCGACGAATATGGCTACTATGCTTCGGATGAGGAAAAACTTACCCCTAGCACCAGTACTAGTAGCGGCTCCAAGTCTAATTCCAGCTCGAATTCTACGAGCTCAAATAGCCCTAGTTCCTCTTCCCATCCCTAGGCTTAATTAGCTTAGCAAAAATAATTCGTCCAGAAGCGGTTTCAAGAAATTTTTCGAATTCTGCAGAGACTTCTTGCCCGACTAATTTCTTAGCTCCTTTTACCACCACTCTAATACCATCATCGGTATAGCCAATCCCTTGGCCGATACCTGAACCGCGCTCAGTGATTTTTAAGATAATCTTCTCGCCGGCTGTAAAATTTGTGCGTGTCGCAAGCGAAAGCGAGTTAATGTTTAGTGTCTGAATCGTTTCGGCCTCGGCAACTTTTATCAAATTATAATCAAGTGTCAATATTGCTCCATTATTTTTCTTAGCAAGGCGCAAGAGCTCCTCATCTACTTCAGGGAGAGCGTCTCTATCGTCTACTATTTCAGTGTCTATGTTAATCATTCTCTCGAGCTCAGAGATAATTTCAAGACCCCTTCTGGCGCGGCTTCTTTTTAGGGCTTCTTTGCCATCGGCTAAGGCTTGAAGCTCAAATAGCGCCCCTCTTGGAATAATAAGATTCACATCATCTATGAAGCCAGTTTTTGCGATATCAATAATTCTCCCATCAAACAAAGCAGAGGTATCTACATATATTTTTCGACGACCAGACGATTTAACGGAGCGCGGTTGATTGTTTCGCGCAAAAATCAAAAAAATCGTTGCAACTAAGTTTATTAAAACAATAGACAAAATTAAATATAACATTCTAGGACAGATTTTATCACATAATCATGTCTTCGCCAAATCTGACCGCGGTATTATGGTTCTCGCTTAGAATATTATAATATTTCTCGACTAGCTTAGTTCTGCCAAGCACAGTAGCGACATCAATTGCAATATCGTAGCGTGAAGCAGAATTTTTGCGAAGCATTTCGAATGGCGTAGTGGTAGAACCTTCCTCATTGAAGCCATGTACGCGTACTCTACCGCGATGAGTGTAATTTTCAAAAATCGACTCTAGAGTTTCTGGGTAGCCATGAAAGCTAGCAATGATTGGACGATTCTCGGTGAATAATTCATTAAACTTAGCTTTGGATAGCTTATTGTCTGTCGTACCGATTGCTCTGTAAGAAAGCGCACCGATGCCGACGAACCTCATTTTGACACCAGGTAAATCTTTTCTAAGGATTTTGATAGCTTCGAGAGTCTCTTTGGTTTGAATGTCACCCGCTGCCGCCAAGATGAAATCAGGGTCCTCATCTGATGCGAATTGATAAATTGAGGCGCCACCATTCTCAAGTTGATATTTGGCATGATTTGAGTCGATATACCGAGGAGTTTCGTTTTTATTAAATGTTGTAAGATTTACAACATTTCTACTACGGAGCATAAACCTGAAAGCTTCTTCTGCGGCAACATCATCTACTGGAAAAATACAGTTACAGAGATTGGTCGGCAAAGTGAGTAGTGTAGAAATAAGTGCAGGAGATTGATGGGTAAAGCCATTATGATCTTGGCGCCAACAGGTAGAAGTCGAGAGTAGATTGACAGATGGTAGATTGCCTCTAAATTTTACATCACGAGACTGCTTGATGAATTTAATATGCTGAAGAAGCTGGGAAGTAATAATCGGGAAGAAAGCTTCGTAACTCCCCATCATCGCCTGCTCACCATTCATGAGATGCCCTGTCATGGTCGAGAAAAGTACATTCTCAGACAGCATTTCTACAATACGCCCACTTTCGTCTTCCGGCAAGTCCCAAGACTCTACTGGCAAGTTCCACGCGCGTTTTTCTACGTCAAAGATAGCACCAAAACGATTCGAAGTGGTCTCGTCTGGAGAGAAGAAATAGAAATGAGAATCAGTCCGAAACTGTTTCTTAAGAAGCTCGCCAATTTTCTCGGCTGGTGAAAAACTTTCTGCTCCAGGATTTTCTACGCGATCAATCATAGCATGAATCCTTTCTCCTTATCAAAAAGCTCATCAAAATGATAGCTTTCAAGCCATTTTTCGAGTAAATCTAAGTCGTCATAATTATTCATCGGGTATTTAATCGGAATTTGATGCGCATCCTGATGGGCGGTTGGTCCACCCTGACCTTTTTCAGTTTTCAAAATATAAAATGGTGAAGGGACATCCTTCATCAGCGCTTCTTGGAATTTCTCTGGCTCATCGCCGTCAATTAGTATTGGCGTGAAACCAAACCCGCGGATGAGCTCGTTTAATTCCCTCTCAGATTTTCTAGCATAAATTGATGGGGCGGAGATTTTGTAGCCATTAAGATGTAGTATTGGCAAAATCGTACCATTATTCTTGCTACCGAGTAAACTTTTCAAGTTTAACGAATCTAGTGCGGTCGCGGTTTCGAGCTCTCCATCACCGATTAATACCGCGATGGTTTTTTCTGGATGGCCGAGAGCCACGCCATAACTATTGGCAAGAGCATATCCAAGCTCGCCGCCCTCAACGATGATGCCGGGGGTATTCGGACTTGCATGTGATGGGAAGCCGTCTGGCCAAGAAAAATTATGGCAAACATAAGCAAGGCCATCAATATCATTAGTGGCTAGAGGATCGACTTTCAAGAGGTCACCATCTAAGAACAGATTTGCTTGCAGCGCTGGAAAGCCATGCCCAGGACCAAGCACAAACATAAAATTCGGATTGTCTTTGTAAAAACTTTTTAGGTTGGCGTAAGCAACATTTATGCCGTGGCAAGTTCCCCAATGCCCGAGAAGTCGAGGCTTAATGTCATCAAAATCCAGTGGTCGTTCAAGAAGAAAATTGTCACGCAAAAACAACTCAGCTACCGTAATGTAGTCACAAGCTCGTACGCGGCGCTTGATTTTCTCAAGATTTTCGATGCCCACACTGCTCATGCTTAGATTATATCATACTTTTCCGTCAATGTATGATTTTATTTTTTCGATTTCGTCCCTGAGTAGGGCCGCTCTTTCAAATTCTAGATTCGCTGCAGCAAGCTGCATCTCGGATGCAAGCTGCTTTACAAGATTTGGCAGTTCGTCTCTCGGTATTTTCTTAATATCGAGTTTGTTCTCCTTTTCTTTTTCAGGAATAATAGCACGAAGCCCTAGGGAAACCTCTTTTTTGATCGAAGTAGGAGTAATATTATGCTCGGCGTTGTAAGCTTTTTGGATTTCGCGTCGGCGATTGGTTTCGGAAATTGCCTTCTCCATGCTCTCAGTAATAAAATTCGCATACATAATAACTTTGCCCTCTACATGGCGGGCCGCTCTGCCGATGGTCTGAATTAACGCAGATTCAGATCTAAGGAATCCTTCCTTATCTGCGTCTAAAATCGCTACAAGTGAAACTTCCGGCAAATCTAGGCCTTCACGAAGCAAGTTGATGCCGACAAGTACGTCGTAGACTCCTTCGCGTAAATCTCGGAGGATATCACCACGCTCCAAAGTATCTACATCAGAATGAATATAGGCGGTTTTTACACCACGCTCTTTAAGATGGTCAGTTAAATCTTCAGCCATGCGTTTGGTCAGGGTCGTAATCAAAGTCCGCTGTTTTTTGGCAATCCTTTGATCGATTTCCTCCATTAAATCGTCAATTTGCCCGTCACTACTGCGAACTTCGATTTCTGGGTCCAGTAGACCAGTTGGGCGAATCACTTGCTCGGCTGGTGCTGGTGAATGCTCTAATTCGTATTCGCCAGGGGTAGCGGAGACATAAATGACTTGGTTGATATGAGATTGAAACTCTCCGTAGGTTAGCGGACGATTATCTAGCGCACTTGGCAGTCTGAACCCATAATCTACGAGAGCGAGTTTTCTTGCATGGTCGCCATTATACATGCCGCGGACTTGTGGCAAGGTCATATGTGATTCATCGACGATAAGTAAGAAGTCATCTGGGAAGAAATCAAGCAGGGTGTTAGGTGGCTCCCCAGCTTCTCGTCCCTCAAGATGTCTAGAATAATTCTCGATCCCTTTCACAAAGCCAGTACTTTCCAGCATCTCTAAATCATATTTAGTGCGCTGAGACAATCTCTCAGCTTCGAGATATTTTTCATGTTCTTTAAAATACGCTAATCGCTCGTCAAACTCAGCCCGAATTTTTACGAGCGCTCGCTCCAAATCTTCTTTTGGTGTAGCATAGTGCGTGTTTGGAAAAATATGTACCCTTTCTGGCTTTTCTAACACATCAAAAGTCAAAGGATCTACGATCTTAATACTTTCGAGCGTATCAAAACCAAATTCAAATCGGTACGCCTTCTCGCCATTTGCTGGAAAGAGATCAATCGTGTCGCCCATGACGCGAAAATTCCCTCGCTCAAACGCCAGGTCATTTCGGTGATATTGGATCGAGATCAATTTCTTGATAAACTCAGTTTGTGAAAGAGAGCCGTCCGCCCCCCCCGTACGGGCCTCAAACGACATTTCAAGATAATGTTCTGGCGAGCCAATACCGTAAATACACGACACAGATGCGATCACGATTGTGTCGCGGCGCGTCAAAAGCGCCTCGGTAGCACTGTGGCGGAGCCGGTCGATTTCGTCGTTGATAGCCGAATCTTTTTCGATATATGTGTCGGTCGATGCGATATAAGCCTCTGGTTGATAATAATCAAAGTAAGACACGAAGTAATGTACTTCGTTGTTTGGGAAAAATTCACGAAACTCGGAATATAATTGTGCGGCAAGGGTTTTATTATGGGCGAGAATTAACGTCGGTTTTTGAACATTCTGGATAATATTTGCCATAGTGAAAGTCTTGCCAGAGCCAGTAACGCCGAGCAAAGTCTGCTCTTTTTCTCCACGCAAAATACCATCCGTAAGCTGTCGAATCGCTTCCGGCTGATCACCGGTTGGTTGGTATTTTGAGACAAGTTGGAACTTCACCATAATATACATTATAACACCAAAAGAAAGGTATCAAATATCGTGCAATCGGTGCCTCTTTAGCGTATCTTTACTTTTCGCTTTTCATTGTTGGAAAAGGCACGGCTTCGCGACCGGGCACACCTTCAAGCAGCCAGAAATTGCGCTCACTATTGCCCCAACCACAGGCTGGCGGCATACCATACTCAAGCATTTCTACGAAATCACGATCAAGCATTTGTGCTTCGTCATCTCCCGCATCGCGAGCAGCTTGTTGCTCCTCAAAACGAGCCAACTGGTCAATAGGGTCATTTAGCTCAGAAAAACCATTGCCCATTTCCGTCCCAGCAATCACTGGGTGGAATCTTTCTGTTACGAGTGGATTTTCGCTGGATTTCTTTGCAAGTGGCGAAAGCGACAAAGGTTCTTCGATTACCCAATATGGCCCAGCCGAAGTCTTGCGGATAAGTTTCCAGACATGGTCGATAAGGTGTGGTGTAGTGGCATCAAAATTCGTTTCCACCCCATTCTCTTTGAGAATGCGGATGATTTGTCCGCGGTCTGGATTGAATACGTCTACGCCGAATCGTTCACGTAGCAAATCTGCGTATTTATAGCGTGGCCATTCTTGATCTAAGTCAATGTCGAACTCACCTACATGAAATTGCAGTGTACCCCAAGTCTCACGGGCGACATATTTTATCATTTCTTCATAAAACTTCATGCCATCTTCGTAATTTTCGTATGCCGAATAAGCTTCGAAGGCAATATGTTCAGGTAGATGCTCGTCGTCGATACCTTCATTGCGAAATCTCGGGCCAATATCATAAACCTTTTCAAATCCACCACCGAGTAGGCGCTTGAGTGGTAATTCATGTGAGATGCGTAAATAAAAATCTTCGTCTAATGCATCCATATGTGTGGTAAATGGTGTAGCGTCTGCACCGCCAGTAGTATGCTCAAGCACAGGGATATTGATTTCAATATACCCGTGTTTATTCATGAAATCGCGTGTAGCCTGCCAAAAACGTGACCTGCGAACCAATCTTTCGCGTACCTCAGGGTTGACATTCATATCGACATAGCGACGACGATAGCGTTCCTCTTTATTGGTAAATTTTTCTGGCAAAGGTCGAAGCGACTTTGTAAGTAGGCGGACGTAATCCGAAAACACTGAAATTTCACCAGTCTGTGACTTCCCTACGGTGCCGGTTACCTCGATAAAGTCACCCATGTCGAGTAATTTTACGTCTTTCGCTCCCAGAAGCCCTGCTGGGGTGTCTTCCGATACGGCCTTCATGAAAATTTGTACTTCACCAAAGTAGTCGCGCAATTTAATGAATACCAATTTGCCAAAAGAGCGGATCGCTACGATTCGTCCCGCAATCGTCACTTCTTGTCCATTTTTTTCATCAAAATGATTAACCACCTCAGAAATCTTGGTGTTCCTAAAACTTTTCGCTGGGTAGGTTTCAATCCCGCGCGCGTTTAGCTCATCTAATTTTTTTAATCTTTCATTCCGATAATCTTCAAGTAACATATCATATATTATATCATAAAATTACCCGAGATTAAAACGGATAGGCTATTTGATTTCAAGAATTTTGACTTTTTTACCATTAAAATCAAATTCTTCGCCAGCTTTTCTACCAATGATGGCTTTACCGATAGGTGATTCGTTAGAAATCTTGCCCTCGAGTGGATTCGCTTCGGTCGGTCCGACAAGAGAATACTCTAATTTGTTGCCACCCATATCAAGTGATACGATGCTGCCGAGCGCTACGGAGTCTTTTTTGCCGCCGCGGATAATTTTGGCGCTCTTTAAGATATCTTGTATCTCTAAAATGCGACCTTCAGCAACTTTTTGTTCGTTGCGCGCGGAGCTATACTCTTCGTTTTCGGACAAATCGCCAAAAGCTCTAGCGGTAGCAATCCTTTCAGCAATCGCCGGACGATTTTTGATTAATTCTTCGAGTTCTTTTTCAAGTTCTTTTTTGCCTTCTGCAGTGAGGCTGATATTTTTCGTTAGCATAATATTAACTCCAATATTCTATAAGAGTTTACAGGAAAAGTCCCTTTAAGTCAATAGTCTTCACCATTCTAGTCTCGCCAGTCCTTCGGTCGGTAACTTCTACGGAGTCTTCGGTCAAGGTCTTGTCCGAAATTACGATGCGATAAGGCAGACCAATCAAATCAGCGTCGGCGAATTTCTCCCCAGGACGAGCACTAGCGCGGTCATCGTAAAGAATTTTGTCAGCAAATTCTGAATACAAATCGTCGGCCACCTTAGTGCCACTTTCGCCGATGGCGACAAGATGATATTTGAACGGAGCGACCTCTTCTGGCCAGACTAGACCTTTGTCGTCGGCATATTTTTCAGCGATTACGCCCATTACACGGGACACGCCGATGCCATAGCAACCCATATAGATAGTCTTGCTTTCGTTGTTTTCGTCCGCAAACTTTAGCCCAAGTGGCTCAGTGTATTTAAATTTAAGTTTGAAGATGTTGCCGACTTCAGCCGCGTTTGTCTCTCTGAAATCTTCGCGTACAGCTTTAAATTCATCAAGTACTTCGTCGGTAAAGACTTCTTTATTGAACACGAGAGATTTATCAGGATTATAATAGACGGTATCTTCCCCAACTGGCAAAAATGTCTGATATTCATGGGAATATTTCGAAAAAATCCCGCCAGAAGCAAAAGTCTCAAATGTAGAATCGCCAAGGCCGAGTCTCTTAAAAATACACGCATAAGCTTGTTCTACCTGCGCATAGAATTTATCCAAATCCTCTTCTGACGTATGGAAACTATACAGGTCTTTCATCAAGAATTCACGTCCGCGCATGATGCCAGACTTCGCTCTAAGCTCATTTCTGAACTTAGTTTGGAATTGATAAACATAAACTGGTAAATCCTTATAACTACTAATATAGGATTTTAGCATATTCACCATTGGCTCTTCGTGTGTAGGCGCGAGCCCTAATTCGCCGCCAGAAGAAAGTGCAGTTTTAAACCAGATATCAACTTCTTGATCATCAAAACGACCAGTCTTCTCCCATGGTTCTGGATTTTGCAAGGCAGACATCAAAACTTCTTCGCATCCAAGCTTATTTAGCTCTTCACGGATGACGTTTTTTATCTTCTCGATTACGATTAGGCCAAGCGGCAAATAATCGTACACGCCAGCCATCTCTTTATGGATAAAGCCAGCCCGAGTAAGTAGTGCCCCATTCTTCGCGGTTTCGTCTTTCGGCGCATCACGCAAAGTCTTAGTAAAAATTCTAGACATTTTCATGAGGATATTATATCATATCCCGAGGACATATAATAGATAGAACGCTACGGCATTTTTGATGATGTGCGCCAAAATACCGGCATAAATTGTGCCAGTAATCTCTCGAAGAAAACATAGGACTACAGATAAGGCGAAGACATTCACCCCTACATTCCACTGCATATGGACTAATCCGAACAGTAATGAAGTAACTAGGATCGCTATTGGCATTGCAAATTTTTTACGCAATTTGCCATACAGGAACCCCCTAAAAATTATTTCCTCGGCAACTGGAGCAATCACGACTAGCGTGATAAAAGCTAGGATTTTTTCGCCACCAGCTAAGAAATGGTTGAACCCTGTACTTTGGGCTTCAGACATATCAAACCAAGGAAAAATACTAAATAATGCCATAAGTCCAGCCGCAAGGAGCATCGATGCGACAAACCCTACCGGCGCTAGCCCCACATCCGTCCAAGTCGGCGAGTCGCGAAGACCAAGATTATCTCTATCGGTATTGCCAAGTTCAGCTAATAATTGGGATTTTCTAGCGTATTTTTTTGCTAGTAATTTTGGCAATACTACAATCAAAATAAGTGCCAAGATATACGATAGGGTCGAATATATCGCAGTCCAAAGCGGCGTAGAAAAAACCTCTTTCCCCAAAATAAAGAGTAGGGTGTATCCTACGGCGAGCTGCGAAACCACAGTAAAAGCAAAGACTATTACGACAAGTGTAAAAACATACAAAAACTTCTTCCACCCCTGTTTTTTCGGAACTTTCAACCGCGCCCGCTCCAGTTTTGCCTTCTTCTCCACCGTTTTTTGCATGACTAGAATAGCCTTATGACGTCAAGAATCGTGATGATAAGCATCAAGGCAAGAAGTACTAAGAAGGCACGAGATACGATCTTTTCCTCGAGCTCTTTTGTGAGGGATTTTTTGCGAAGCTTAAAGAATGCGATTAATAGCCATCTGCCACCATCAAGTGCAGGAATCGGCAAAACATTCATACACGCAAGAGAGATAGAGATGATCGCGGTGAAGAAAGCTAGATTTCTCGGACCAGCCATAGTAAATGTCGGGAACAATGTGCCGATGATGCCAACTGGACCAGATACGGATTCACCTACCTCTGAGATAGATTCACGCCCAGCATCACGAACTCCTGAGTCGAAACTAAATTGTGAGCCTACACCAGTAACCAAATTCCAAAGAATATGCCCAATGCCCTTAAATGTCTCCCCTGTCATTTGGAGAGTTAGCCCAGCACCAACGATTGGAGCAGACCAAGTAGAATAGGATAATGTCTGAGAGCTTTCCATTGCGAGACCGAGAAGATATTTGGAGCCCTCAGGATTTAATTTAACATTTATTTTCATCTCAAAAGATTCAGAAACTTTCTCACTGTCTCGGCACTCTGGCTTGTCTTCAGGACAGACTTTGAGTGTCCGGATGATTGTGTAAGTCGTATCTTCACCGACGTGTTCGCTATTGTATGCGGTGATATTGCTCGGGTATTCCATGGCATTTCCATCGACAGCAAGAATCTTGTCTCCAACCATAAAACCAGAGGCTTGTGCTGGGGAGCCCTCAGCAATCTTTGTTACGATAACTGGAGCTTTGACGACCTCTACGTCTGAAGGGATATTGAATTGATTTTCAAGAAATTGCGGCATACCGGTCCAAGCTAAGACGGTGAAAATTACGAACGACACCAACCAGTTGACCAGTACCCCGCCAAACAGAATCTTGGTCTTCTTAGAGAATTTCGCATTGCCAAACGTGCCCTTGCGCTTATCCTCGGCGGATTCGCCATCCATTTGACAAAAGCCACCAATAGGCACCCAGTTTAAGCTAAAAATCAGACCTTTTTGAGGCTTATTCCATTCGCTTTTAGGGAGACGAGACCATTTTTTTGTCTCTGGATCTCTAACCCAAGCAATAGCCTTCGGCGGGAATCCGATACCAAATTCAAGTACGCGCACACCATTTCGGCGGGCCATAATGAAGTGGCCAAGCTCATGCGCTGTGACCAAAAACGTCAAGACCAATAAACCAACTAACACACCTACAAATATATTCATATGCTTATTATAACACTATTTAAATTATAATTTCATTATTTCGTCGGATTTAGACTTAAATTCCGCATCGATTTTGTCGGTGAATTCTTTAGTGATGTCGTCAATTTCCTTCTCGGCACGTTTCTTGATATCCTCACTCATTTCAGTCGCGACTTTGACGGCTTTTCTGGCATCTTCGCGGATATTTCGGATAGCGACCTTTGCGTTTTCTACCTTTGAAGAAGCGTTTTTAACAATCTCTTTGCGGCGCTCCTCAGTGAGTGCTGGAATTGGTACGCGTACGACACGGCCATCATCGGCTGGGTTAAGGCCGAGCGTCTGGTCTGCGCGGATGGCGGCTGCAATAGCTTGGATATTTGATGGGTCAAACGGAGTGATTACGAGAAGCGTCGCGTCGGCTGCAGTAATGTTGGCGACTTGATTAAGTGGCATATATTGTCCATAAACCTCAGCCTTTATGCCAGAAAGCATATCCGGGTGAGCACGGCCAGTACGAACCTTCTTCATCTCTTCCTTGAAGCGCTCAATCACATCAGCCATCTTCTTGCGATCTTCGTTTATATCAAACATAAAAACTCCTTATTTATACTCTTAGTATAGCACAGAAGATTCTTAAAAGCCATTTTTACGGCTTGGACTTGTTCGCCTGTGATTTTTACAACGAACGTCAAGAAAAAATGTCCTTAAAATCTGGGACATTTTTTCATTGGTAAGTTGTAAAAATCACGCGAACAAATCTGGTCTAAATCTCATTATGCCGCAAAAATGACTTTTAAGAATCTTACTCTGTCACGCCAAGTTCGATGCGTTTAAATTGGCGAATTGTAATATTTTCACCAGTTTTTGCGATAGCTTCCTTGATGAATTGCTCAACCGTCTTGGTGTCATCCAAGATGTATGGCTGGTTCATGAGAACTTTGTCAGCAAAAGCTTTTTTAGCTTGTCCTGCAAGGATTTGTTCCTTCATGTTCTCTGGACCCTTGAAGTTTTCTTCAAGTTCTTTCATCTTAGCAGCCTTTACATCCTCTGGGATATCATCTTCAGAAACGTAAAGTGGGGCCATTGAAGCAACCTGCATCGCGATTTGATGAGCGAGAGTTTTGAACTCGTCGGTCTTAGCCACGAAAGAAGTTTCACAGTTGACCTCAACAATTGCGCCAAGGCGACCATCGTGGATATAAGCATCAACGAGACCTTCGCGGGTTTCGCGATCGCCGCGCTTCTCAGCTTTAGTGAGACCTTTTTTGCGCATAGCTTCGAGAGCTTTGTCAAAATCGCCATCTGCTTCAACGAGAGCTTTTTTAGCATCGGTGAGACCTGCGCCAGAGAGCTCTTTTAGTTTTTTAATTTGTTCAACAGAAATTTCTGCCATTTTGCCTCCTAAATTATTTTTTACCTTCTTTGATAGCTGCTACGAAGTAGTCAAGCAATAATTTTGTAGCTTTGACTGCGTCGTCGTTTGCTGGAATGACATAATCAATGTTTGTTGGATCGACATTGGTGTCGGTGATAGCAAATACTGGAATATGAAGTACATTAGCCTCTTTGATGGCGTTCTTGTCTTCAGATGCGTCAACGACGATGATTGCAGCTGGCTGCTCGGTCATATCTTTGATGCCGCCGTAGCGTTCATTCAAAAGATCAATTTCTTCTTGGAACCTTTGAACTTCGAGCTTAGAGTAGCGATTTGCCAACTCACCGGAAGCCATACGGCGTTCCAAATCTTTAAGCTTTTTGATTTGGCGATTTACGGTATCTACATTCGTAAGAGCACCACCAACCCAACGTACCGTTACATATGGCATTTCTACAGACTCTGCAGCTTCGCGTACGATTTCTTTCATCTGCTTTTTAGTGCCGACGAAAAGTACCTTTTTGCCATTTTTGGCAATCTCGGTAATCTTCGGAAGAGCGTTTTCGAGTGCCTCGACAGTCTTCTCTAGATTAATGATGTGCGCATCTTGGCGCTTAGAGTGAATATATGGCGCCATCTTTGGGTGCCAGCGGCTCGTTTTGTGCCCAAAATGAGCACCTGCTTCGAGCAAAGCTTTCATATCGACATTTACTGTCATAATATGATTTCCTTTCCCTTCGTTTTAGGGGCCTAGAAATCAGGAAATCTCCCTAAAACTGCTTCATTAATTAATATATAATTCCATTATATCACACTTCTCAAGAAAAGTAAAGACGTGCTTAGGGTATAGCTTCGCGTCGCTTTGTGAAACCTATAGTTCTATACCCTTTACTTTTTTAGACGTATCTGATATAATGGATGCTAGTTATGAGTAAAACAGATTTACACCCTAAAGATTATCGCGAAGTCGTGTTCATGGATGAGGCTGCTGGCTTTTCATTCTTGACAAAATCTACCGCGAAAAGCGAAGAAACGATCAAGTGGAATGATGGCAATGAATATCCACTCGTGAAGGTACAGATTTCTTCTGCCTCTCACCCATTCTTTACTGGTGAAGAGAAGATCATTGATACCGAAGGTCGCGTCGATCGCTTCAAGGCTCGTGCTGCGAAAGCTGCTACTATGAAAGCTGCTCTCGAAAATAAAGCTAAAAAAGCTCAAAAAGAAGCCGAGAAAAAAGCCAAGGCTAACGAATAATTAAAGCCTATAATTAAAATAAACCGGACTTTGCCCGGTTTATTTTTTTCGTTGTAGAGTATTATTGAAGATTAACGGCGTTTGCTACGGCTTTTTACTATTGATAGTACACCGATAATAGCAAGTATAGAGAAGACTACTGCGCCAGTGATCATGTAATCTTCCTTTGTGATATTGAGATTACCGAGGAAAGAGCCAGTATTTGGGATAGGCACTACTTCTAGATAGTGTTCATAAACTTTCGTATAAATAATATCACCATTCTCATCGTACGCAATCACATCTATCTCGTAATCGCCTGTCTCAAGCCCATCGATTGTATCAAATGGAATAACTACACTATTTGTAGGTGGAGTGACTGTAGTTCCCCAGAGTACTTCGCTAGAATCTTTTTTACGAACTCTTACGGCTACGCGGCTAGCTGTAGGCGTACCATAATCAATACCGATAGCTACTGAGCCGTCATCCTTCTCTTCTAAATCAGAAGATAGCGGTTCGTAATTAATAGTGATCGTGTCGGCATCAAACACACCGTATTCCCCTGTCCCAGTGACCGAAAATTCAAAAAGACCATAACCATAGAGACTCAAATTCACAGGAATTGTTGCTTCACCAGCGACATAATTAGGGCTCAAAACTGCAAAATCAGGGACGTCTGTAACCGTGCCATCTAGGCTAGTGTGTTTTAACCCTATAGTTACGACATCGACGCTCTCGTAGTTAATCAGGATTTGCTGATTAGCGTCAATGACGGTAGCATTTCTATTCGGGATTACGAAATTTACATCGGGAACTTCCGCAAGCACCCTTACCGTGACGGTATCCGTTAAAGTTGATATTGCTGAGGCTTCGGGGTTCGGCAACGTTGCCGCAAAAACAGTTGTCGCAGCAACTAGAGCGAGCCCAGCACAGCCAAAAACTTTTTTGTGCGTTTTCTTCATACTCTACACTCTTTTATGTTTAATGTTTATATTGGTTTTGTAAATACCTGCTCCACACAGGTGCGTCGACTAAAAATTGAATTTAGCGCGGCGCTCTTTACGCTTCCTAACCATAATTATAATCCATATGGCTATAATTGTCAATAGTAAAATCATAGTTACTACAATTACGGCAGGTAAAATTAAAATTGTCGTAGTGATGGTCTCTGATTTACCCGCAGCGTCTACGGTCCACTCGACATTGAATAGGCCAAAGAATGGGGTGTCATCCCAGCTATCGGAAACCTCCAACTCTACATCTGGGATAACAGAAGTACGAGATTTGGTAGAAGCATCAGGGGTTTCGTAATAAACTTTTCCAAAAACTCCGGTCACTTTTAGCTTGCCATAGGCCATGAAGTCGACGTTGCCGGTATTTTTAACTCTGGCGGTAGCATTGATAAGATTCTTTACGCTGTCGCCAGCCCCGACGGTTTTGCGAATCTCAAGGCTGGAGATCTCACTCGAATAAACGGTTTCGCCATCGGCGCGACCATAGATTACTAGCCCTGGGCTAGCTTCTGTGCGAATACCATTACTAAGGGTGCTAGAAGATAGAGTATGGGCGAAGACTACAGCGTATTGCCCGCCGGCAGGAATGCTAGAAGGTGTGGAAATTTTGTAGGTGACGGCGACGGTCTGACCAGGCTCGGCTGTGTAGGTAGCTTTAGTAGCATATCCTCCGTCGGTAGTCTGAAAAGTAATCCAACGAGTAATTTGTGTGTAAGCCGTCTCGTTGTTGAATCCCAGCTTATAGATATTTTCGGATTCTGAATATAAGTAGGAATAAGGAGCAGCGTAGACTTCGAAATCCATTGGGGAGGAACTGTTATTCGTGACGTTTAAGACGTTTTCGTATGTCGTGTCAGGCACTAATTTTAGAATTTTGCTTACAGGACTGATGCTAATGCTGGTAGCTGCATCTTTTAGCTCCGACTGTGAATTCTCCTCGTCGCCTTCAGCAAAAACGCTGGTTCCACCAAACAACGCTAGACCGAATACGGCTAAGGCAACTAATGCTTTTGATAAATAACTCTTCATCTACCTCCTTTATTTACTTAATTATAGCATACCTAAAATATTTTTAAGCATATTTTTTAAAAAATCAGCCAAAAAAGAATTTTTATGATATAATAATAATATGCGCCTGTGGTGAAATTGGTATACACGCTACCTTGAGGTGGTAGTGCCTTCG
>CAMZFK010000007.1 GCA_947306055.1 uncultured Candidatus Saccharibacteria bacterium
GATCCAGCAGGGCTCGCATTGAGCGCTAGCGAAATCCGAGGCCACTTTTTGTGCCGCATCTACGATGCGTGGTGGATCCAGCAGGGCTCGCATTGAGCATTAGCGAAATCCGAGGCCACTTTTTGTGCCATGCGTCAGCATGTGGTGGATCCAGCAGGGCTCGAACCTGCGACCTTACGAATGTGAATCGTACGCTCTAGCCAACTGAGCTATGGATCCAAGACACATAGCAATTATATCACAAAATCGCGATAATCTAATAATTCTCGGGTTTTATCTCAAAATACGCCTGCGGATGGCTGCAAACCGGGCAAATCTCTGGCGCTTCTTTCCCTACTACGATATGCCCACAATTGCGGCACACCCAAATCGCATCGCCATCGCGCGAAAACACCTTCTTCTCCCGCACGTTCTCGAGTAGCTTCCTATATCTCTCCTCGTGCGTCTTCTCGATCGCAGCGACTTGCTCAAACTTCTCAGCCAGCTCGACAAACCCCTCCTCGCGCGCCGTCTCAGCAAACCCAGCATACATGTCGGTCCATTCGTAATTCTCGCCGTCAGCGGCCGCCTCCAGGTTGATATTAGTATCCTCTACTGCGCCACCATGGAGCTCCTTGTACCAAAGCTTCGCGTGCTCTTTTTCATTCAGCGCAGTCTCGGCAAAAATCGCCGCAATCTGCTCAAACCCGTCCTTTTTGGCCTTTGAAGCATAGAAATCATACTTTGTCCTAGCCTCACTCTCGCCCGCGAGCGCCTTTTTGAGATTTTCTTCAGTTTTGGTCCCAGTGTATTTAGTATTCATAATTCCTCCGTATTTACATCTATTTTACCACAAAATCCAACATGAAAATATGCTATAATAAGCAGTATGGATATCAAAAATTTTACAGACGAACTTAAAGAGATTGAGGTCTTCTTGGCCTCACCAGAGGCCTATTCTAGCCCAGATTTTGCCGCCAAAGGCAAGCGTGCTGCGACTTTGCGCGAAATTATTGAAACCGCCGAGAAGATTGAGCAGTCCAAAAAGGGGCTCGCCGAGGCCGAAACGCTATTATCCGACCCAGAGCTTGGCGAAATCGCCCGCGAAGATATCGAACGCTACAAAGCCGAGTTGCCTACATTAGAATCCAAGCTCGAGGGGCTCCTCATCCCGCGTAACCCTGAGGACGACAAGCCGGCCATCATCGAAATCCGCGCCGGCGCTGGCGGCGACGAAGCTTCCCTTTTTGCCGGCGAGCTATACCGCATGTATACCAAATATGCCGAGGGTCATGGTCTCAAAGTTGAGCTAATCTCTCAGAACGAAAACGAAGCCGGCGGCATGAAAGAGGTAATTTTCAAAATTTCTGGCGACAACGCCTATGGGCTTCTTAAATTCGAAGGCGGCGTACACCGCGTTCAGCGCGTCCCAGTTACCGAGTCGCAAGGCCGCATCCATACCTCTACCGCCACGGTCGCCGTACTCCCCGAGGCCGCCGAGGAAGACCTCGAAATCAACCCTGAGGACCTCCGTATCGATATTTACCGCTCTGGCGGGCATGGCGGCCAAGGTGTCAACACTACCGACTCCGCTGTCCGCATTACCCACCTTCCGACTGGTCTCGTCGTAGCTATGCAAGACGAGCGTTCTCAGCAACAAAACCGCGTCAAGGCCATGAATATTCTTCGTTCTCGCCTCCTCGAGCGCAAAAAAGAAGAAGACATGAAAAACGCTTCCGAAGCCCGCAAATCTCTCATCGGTACTGGCGACCGCTCCGAAAAAATCCGCACCTACAATTTCCCTCAAGACCGTATTACCGACCACCGTATCCATTACAACCGCAGTAATATTCCAGCCGCTATGGATGGCGACATCGACGATCTAATTTCCGAGCTAGTCAAACATGAACGCAGCCTGCAAGGATAGAAAAACTAGCGACCAGGATGGCTTTTTTGAGGACCATAAGCTTGGGCGAACGCCCTTGTTCGCCGAAGGCGTAGCGGAGCGTTGTGTGTCCTCGAAAAAGCCATCCGGTCGTAATTTTACTAGATTTCAAGATTTCTACGGCCGTGATTTTTGGGTGACTAAAGACACGCTCATTCCTCGCCCCGAGACCGAGCAGCTCATCGACGCCGTTTTGAATCTCGCCGGCAAACCTTATCTCCCGGGTGTCAAACCATCAAAGCGAGTATTACCAGAAGCCCCAACTATCCTTGACGTCGGTACTGGCTCAGGCTGTATCGCCATTACCCTAGCCCTAGAACTCCCAGAGGCCAAAGTTTATGCCTCAGATATATCAAAAAAGGCTCTCAAGGTGGCACAAAAAAACGCCGCAAATCTCGGCGCCCCTATATCTTTTATTATAGCACACTTACTCAAAAAAGTCAAGTTTACCCCTGATGTAATCGTGGCGAACCTCCCTTATGTCGACCCAGACTGGGATTGGCTAGATAAAGAGTCTCTCGCTAAGGAGCCCGCTTTGGCCCTCTACGCCGAGGACCACGGCCTTGCCCTCATTAAAGAGCTTATCGATACCGCAAAATCAAAATACCTCATCCTCGAGGCCGACCCTTGCCAACATCAAGAGATTATCGACTACGCCAAGCGGCAAAAATATACTCTTCTAGATACTCGTGGTTTTATTCTAAGCTTCGAACGTATTTAGATATTAAACACCGGTTCGCTAAACCAAAGCACAATTACAAAAATCAAAGCCACACTAAAAAGCATCGGCCCAAGTACATTTTGAATCTTAAAATCACTCCCCATCTTGATATAGACCTGCCGGACATAATTATATATAAATGCGAAAATAGTCAAAATAACCGCCGACTGCGGAATACGAACTCCAGAATCGCCAAACGAATACACGATAAACCAAGTATGGCAAAGCCAAGCGATTTCAGCAAAAATCAGTCCACAAACCAGAGTCGTAAGAGTAAAATCTCGATCATTTGTCTGGGCAAGAACATGCCGACTAGCAGCATACCCGACCAAAAATGACAAAAACACCGCCATCAACGCCCCAGCATTAGCAGTCAAAAGACTCGTAGCACTAATTCCTAAGAACACCGCGATCAAAGACTGCAAAAGGTTCGCATTTTCTGAAGACATTGGCTTAATAAATAGAAGCCAAATTATGTAAATCGCAATCAGCCCGAAATCCATTATCGTCAACGTATTCCCAGAATAATATGCTAAAAGCACTACGCTGATACCAACAATTACGTCTACTAAATTAGATTTAATGTTTAGCCACAGATACCGTTTTCTAACCGCAAAAGTTCGCCATTTCGAAAGAAGCACAATCACAATCCCTGGTATCATGCTGCCAGAAAAAACCGTAATCAGCACCGAAACCAGCCCAAGCAGAATATTCAAAAGCACATGTACCGCACTAGAAGCGATATTTTTAGATTTCCTAATCAAAATAAAATCGGCCATATTTATATTATACCAAAAAAAATAATTTTAGCTTAAAAGTGATATAATGGGGTAATGGAACCAACTTTTTTCCAAAAACATCCACTATTAAAAGACATTCTCGGCCTCCTAGCTTTCGTAGGGGCAATCGTAATTTGCACTATATTATTAAATACTTATATCTATCGCTCCTACAACGTAGTCGGCGGGAGTATGGAAAATACCCTTCACAACGATGATCGTGTCATAGTTAATCGTGCCGCTGTATCATGGGCGCACTTCTTAGGTCAAGAATACATCCCAGAGCGCGGACAAATCATCGTCTTTATGAACGAAGATCTTAAAAAAGTCGAAGAATATCGCGAAATGGGTGTCGAAAATCCGATGACCTGCACTGTACCGACCAATGTAAGCGACCAATATATCATTAAACGCGTCGTCGCTTTTCCCGGTGAGCGCGTCACTGTAAAAGATGGTGTTTTGACCGTCTATCAAAAAAATACCGAAACCGGCGAATGGGACGAAGGCACAATCTATGATACTGAATGGCGAAAATCCCCTACTGATGGGCCAAAAGAATATACTTCCGGCGAAGTAGATATGGTCGTACCAGAAGGCGAGCTTTTCGTCTCGGGCGACAACCGCGAGGGACAAAATTCATCGTTTGATTCTAGAAACGGGCTTGGCACAATCCCGTTTTGCCGCGTCATCGGACCAGTCGTAATGCGCATCTTCCCATTCGACAAGGTCCGTGGCTTCTAGATTTCCCCGATCAATTTCACCGATTCGCCGTCTGGCAATTCTTCTACGTCTTTAAGCTTTCGCTCAATCTGCCTTGAAGTAGTCTTAGCCGACTCGATTTTATTTGCCGACTCTTGAAGTTTCTTTTGGACACCGTCAAGCAAATCGCCAAACTTGCCGAATTGAGTCTTGACCGCACCAAGTGTCTGCCACACCTCGGCCGAACGCTTTTCAATTGCAATCGTCCTAAAGCCCATCAGTAGCCCCGAAAGCATTACAGGCAGCGTAGATGGCGCCGCGATTGTAATATTATACTTCTGCCGAATTTCATCCGAAAGCCCTGGAATCCGAATAATCTCTGCGTATAGAGACTCCGTCGGCACAAACATAATCCCAAAATCCGTAGTTTTTGGTGGATCAAGATACTTACCAGAGATTTTCTTGGCCTGCTCCTTTACATCTGTCGCGAGCGCCTTTTGATAGGTCAAAATCTCTGCCTTATCTGCCTTATCATAAGCCGCAATTAGGCGCGAATAGTTCTCGACTGGGAATTTCGAGTCAATCGGCAGATATACATCCGCCTCTTTGCCCGGCATTTTCACCGCAAACTCTACCCGGTCACTCGAACCCTGCTTCGTAATCACATTTTCCTCGTACTGAGACTTATTCAAAGAGTCCTCGATAATCGCGCCGAGCTGCACCTCGCCGTAAATCCCGCGCGTTTTCACGCCTTCCATCACCTTCTTGAGGTCACCAACCCCGTTTGCCAAGTTTTTCATCTCGCCAAGGCCCTGATAAACCTGCGTCAACTGGGTAGAAATCGATTTAAAGCTTTCATTAAAGCGCTTCTCGACCGACGCTTTTAATTTCTCGTCCACCGTCTCGCGCATTTCCTCCAACTTTTTCTCGTTCCCAGTCTGAATTCGCTCCAGATTTTCGGCAATCTCCTTGCGATTCTCCCGGAAATTCCGGTCAATCTCTGGGTTAATCTTCGCGACTTCCCCTTCCATCCGAATCAAGCGCTCCTCGAGCGTTTTAAAATCCTGTTTGCCCTCGGCCGGCTTCTTAAAAATCAACGCTAAAAGCAAGCCAATTATTATTACCCCCATCACACCTAAAAATATATCCATAACCCCATTATACCATAAAACAAAAAAATGGAGCCGACTGTACGAGGTACAGCCTGCTCCACTCGGAAAACAAAATCCGGACGCAAGCGTCCGATTTTATTTTCTCTCGTGGAGCCGTTTGCCCCTTGGGATGCTCCGGCTCCATTTTTTTATAAAAAATGGAGCCGACTGTCGGGTTTGAACCGACGACCTACGGTTTACAAAACCGTTGCTCTACCAGCTGAGCTAAGTCGGCAATACAAATATTATAACACACATAACGAGTGACGCCAATAGGGGACCCCCAAAATGTTTGCGCTAGCAAAATTTTGGGGGACAATTGACGGCAGAACCCGCCACGAGCCTACAAAGTTTATATAGCAGTATATCCACCATCTACAGGCAAAATCACGCCAGTCACATATGAAGCTTCTTCTGAAGCCAAAAATACTACCGCAGCGTCCAATTCGCCCGCCTTACCATAGCGCTCCATTGGTACATGCGTCTTAGCAAATTCCTGGAATCTTGGAGTATCAAGCACGGCAGTAGTAAGCTCGGTGTAGAAATATCCTGGGCAAATCGCATTGCATGTGATACCATCAGTTGCCAGCTCAGCTGCTACGGCCCTCGTGAAATTTACTACGGCACCCTTCGAAGTATGGTAAGCAATAGTGTGGATTTCGGTATTTCCAACTAGGCCATACATCGAAGCAATATTAATAATTCTTCCATATTTGTTCTTTTTCATGATGTTAGCAAAAGCCCGAGTCATCTTAAATACGCTCGTCTCATCAGTAGCAATCGTAAAGTCCCACTCTTCATCGGTCATATCTACTACGCCTTTGTCTTTTGAAGAGCCAGCACAGTTTAACAATATATCTACACGACCAAATTCTTTTTCGGCAGCCTCAGCAGCCGCATTAATATCGGATGTCGACGTCACGTCGCACTTTAGTGCTAAGACTTTTTTAGCTCCAGCCTCAAGTAGTTTAGGCTTAAAATCCTCCAACCTTTCTACTCTACGCGCCAAAATCACTAACGACGCACCTTGCCTAGCTAAGGCTAAAGCCATTTGCTGTCCAAGCCCAGACGATGCGCCAGACACCACAGCTACTTTACCAGTTAAATCAAACATTTACACTCCTTTCGTTCTTTTTATTATACAGCATAAAACGATTTTATCAAAAAAAAAGTCCCCGAACATTACGTCCGGGGGCTTAAATTAAGTACAGAACTTATAACGATATAGCGAAGACACATTCCAACCTTCGAGCCAATAACCATAGAAATGTCGCTCATTCCTACTAAGGGCATCAGCATCCACAAGTCGTGCGAATTCATCAATATCCACTAATTTTTTCACCACGTCCGGCGACGTCACGATAAGTAAATCAAACATTGCATCGGATTCGATCGGAAAACCAGAGTAGCCAATATCCTTTAAAAACTTTTGCAAAACCAGCTCCATATCTGCCCCTCTCTCATCTATCTCGAGGAGAAAATTGAAAAAGCCCCTTTCTCTGGTGTATCTCAAGATATCGTTCATGTTAAAAAATTCTATGAATTCATCCGTAGAAATACAGCTCGGCAATTTTTCGACAGATTGCAAAGAGAAATATTCCCTACCAAAACTCTTTAAAAACATCTGGCTATAATCTTCAATATGAATACCGACATACTCCCATTTTTCAGGATTACGAATAAACATATCATAGAGCACGCTCTCCGACATGTTTATTTCAATAAAGTTCCTTATTTCTTCGGTAGAAAGACCGTAGTCATAAAGGCACATAAGAAGATTTGTCGATTTACCTTCTGCTAATTCATCATGGAGAAAAAACCATTCCCGAATTAGTCCAAGGACCATTTTCGGGCTAGTGCCGTTATTTAAGAGTGCGCATGCATTCTCAAAATTAATAGCAAGTTCGCTCCTTGTGAAATCACTAGTCTCAGATATTGTCCCGTAATTACGAAGTTCATCATAATGCGCCGCCAAATCAATAGGCGTAAGCATTTCTGCAACATCATGAAGATCTACATTAAATCTAAAAAACACCGGCAAATATTTGCAAATCTCATAACTTATCTCTTCAGCATAAACCTCATCCTCCTCTTCAAACCTCTCTCTCAGCTCATCATAGATTGCCTGCGCATCTTCAGATGTCAAAATCTCCTGTTCCTCGCAACGAACACCATCCGTATCCAGTTCGTCTCCATCGCTACACCCATATTGCAAGACACTGTAACGCTCCTTCACTTGCACATCATCACATATTGTACCTTTCATAACTAGTCCCTCCTGTTCTGTATCTTTTTAATGATGCGAAGGCAAAAATACCTACATTTCTAATAATACCACAAAAACCACCCCTGGTCAATTTATTATTCAGCCAACAAAAATGGAGCCGCGAACGAGATTTGAACTCGTGACCTCATCCTTACCGCCCCTTGGGACGCGGAAAGGATGCCAACTGGCTCAACAAAAATGGAGCCGCGAACGAGATTTGAACTCGTGACCTCATCCTTACCATGGATGCGCTCTACCAACTGAGCTATCGCGGCAACAATACCATTATAGCACAAAAACTTATTTGTACTAAAAAATAATGACTTTTTGCTAAAAATATTTAGAAGCCCTTTACATTTTATAATACTTATGCTATGCTTAGCTAAAGGAGAAATAAATGAAAAAATTAACAACCAGAAAAAAACAAAAGGGCGTCGATAAGAAAAGCATTATCATTGCTACCCTAGCTGTCGCTGTTGGTGCTATGGCCGTAGGTTACGCTGCTTTTGCAACAACTTTGAATATCGGTGGTACTGCCACTATCGTTGGTGAATGGGACGTCGAGATTACCGGCATTACATTCAGCGGTACTGGCCAAGCTAAAGATGGTGATAACACTGCATACACTGCCACCACCGCAACTTTTGACTGCGAACTTTATGCTCCAGGCGATGCTTGCGAATATACTATCACCGTATCAAATAACGGCACGGTTAAGGCAGCTCTTGATTCAATCGCTTTGACACCAAGCTCTACAAACTCCGAGTACATCGAAATGGAGGTCACCGCACAGCCATCAGCAAACGACATACTTGCGGTTAATGGCACACATACCGTAAAAATTAAATCTACTTATAAAGATTTCGGCAACAACCCTGCTCCTGCCACAAACACGGCTAGGACGCTCTCTAGCGGTACGCTTATTTACAAACAAGCTGCGAATTAGTGAGAAGGGGCTAACGCCCCTTCTTTCACATTTTATTTCAATAGAAGCATGAAAAGAATTAGGAAGGATCATATATTTAAAAAACGTTGGGTTAAACCAATTTTCATTTTTATGATAGCTTGCACCTTCCTATTCTCTACTGCTTATGCTATGCTAAATCAACATTTTACAGTCTCCGGTACGGCGACTATTTTTAACTATGGAGATTGTCCTTCCGACATTAATTACGCTTATGAAATATCTTCTTCATGGGGCGACGCCAATAGTGGCTACACTTATCATGTCATTTTTACAGTAATAAATAATTCCAACCAAGCAATCAACACTTGGACTATCACGCTCAAGGGGCCTAGTGACCTTAGAATTGGCAACGCTAATGCAACGGTGACTACCGACCAAGGCGAAGTTACGTTGACCCCTACAGGTAGTTACACTTGGGCTGCGAATATTGCCGCTGGCTCCAGTAGAAATATCGATTTTCAAGCCACCACTGTCGAGCCTACACTCAATCTAGAATATCTCTATTTCAATAACTGCATGGCTATTACTGGCGGTTGGGGTAGCCCACTTAGAGATTTTACGTTAGACCCAGAAGAAGTAACCCTTCGTATCAATCAAATCGCAACTATCACTATTCATAAAATGCCTGTAGATGCACAGGCAGATTTCACCTTCACCTCAGACGATACTTCAGTTGCTACGGTAAACGATACCGGTATCATTACCGGGATTTCACAAGGCACGACGACGATAAATGTTTCTCATGGCGGGACCACCAAGACAGTCGCTGTGACCGTTTTGAATCAGCAAATTACGCTCACTTCACTTTCACTAAGTCCAAAAAATAATCAGATCAAAGTTGGGGAAATTAAAACCCTAACTACAACTAGAGTTCCAGAAAATGCTGGCGGTACCGTGACATATACTTCTTCCAACCCGAGCGTAGCTACAGTTGACAGTAGCGGACGAGTCACAGCGCTATCTGCTGGGTCGACAGTAATCACAGCTTCGTCTAGCGGGCTATCAGATACCGCAAATGTCACAGTTATTAGAGAGGCCACCTCGGACGACTTGGATATTACATTTTCATACGGATATTATTACAACCGCGACATGCAATTTAGTATTAATTTCTCAAACATCGGGCAAAGCGAAATTCATAAAATCACTTTCAAAATCAGCTTCCCGTCCGGTACGACTTGGCAATATTGGAATAACTGGCCAGCTCAGTTCGTGGCTGATAGCACTGGCACAACGCTCACCTCTACCGGGACAATATCGCTAGCCGGCGGCAGCTATCTCACCTTCACCGGCAACGTAACTCTCCCGAACGGCTATAGGAGCTCCGATTATCTTAATCCAACTATTTATGATGTCGAGGTAGAATAATGAAAAAAATCCTCGCTATCTACATACTAATCACCATTATCGGATACCAATGGGTAAACGATACTTACTTCATCGATATTATAAAACCAATATTCTTTGCAACATTAGCCTTTTACGCCTACAAAAAGTCCGAAAATTATCATGGGCGATTCCGCAACGTAAGAAATAATTCTAAGCTCATGATCATTATGGCGATAATATACATCCTCACTTTTTCTATCTCGGGCTTATTTGTAGGATTCTCATATTCAATCTACTCGCACAATTTCCTGATGATTCTAAAAAATATCTACCATGCCACTTTTATTATTATACTTATAGAATACCTGCGAAGCTATATTATAAATCAAAACATCAAAAGCAGACTTAATATCATAGCAACCACTACGATCTTTATTCTCCTTGAAGTAAACTTCGGGGTTTTAATGTCAAAATTTTCAGATGGCAAAACTATTTTTGAATATACATCATCCATCATTCTGCCATTGATTTTTGCAAATATCCTATACTCATACGTCGCGCTTAAAGGCGGGTATAAGCTAACTATCCCTTATAGAGTAATTATTAGTCTATTTATATTACTCACCCCAATAGTGCCAGCCTTCGATTGGTTCCTTACCGGCACCTTCGGAGTACTATTTCCAGTAATCACCATAATAGTAATGCAAAAATATTCAAAAAAAGCCACGACTATCCGCCGCGAGAGCAAAAAAACTACCGCTGTCGCCTATTTTATTTGCTTTGGGATCATGATTACTTTCATAATGGCCGTAGCGGGGATTTTTCAATATAAACCAATTGTAATTTTGTCAAACAGTATGGTCCCGACTTTTAGTAGAGGAGATGTAGTAGTATATTATGAACCAAGCGAAGAAGAAAAAAATAATCTAGAAAATAATACCATCATAGTGTATACTAAGGATAACCAGTATGTAGTGCATCGCATAATTCGAAAATTTAAAAAATCTGGTGAAACTTTTTACATTACTAAGGGCGATGCTAACAATTCAGACGACTACGCGCCGGTCTCGACAGACGAGATAGTTGGGATTTATACAATTTCACTCAAGTACGTCGGGTACCCGTCGGTATGGCTAAATAATATTTTTAATCAAACCCAGGCAGTGGTAGAAACAAAGTAGGAGAATCATGAAGCTAAAACTATGGATGAAAATCTCGATACTAGCAGTGATAGCTACCATGGCTTTGCTTTCTGGGCTACTGGTCTATAAAGGTTTCAATATTGACGGAAACATAGAAGGAGAAGCGTATAGCTATAATATATCCAAAGCTTCCAATTACAAAGTATATCTCGTAGAAAATTCCTACTATGACACACCTTATCTTAGCCCTAAAGATAATCCAGACATCGAACAATACGCGGCTTCACTAATTGATTATATAGATGTAGATTTTAATTATAATTATCGCCAATCTATCCTCAAAAACTTCTATACCTCATATTCCGTAAAGGCTGTTATCACCGGACAATATGAGAACTCCAAAAATACCTCGTCAGGCGAACTCTGGCGCAAAAATTATGTACTCCTTGGCGACACCGACATCACTAGCATCAACACTTCCACATACGATATTAAACAAAATGTAAAAATCAATTACAATAGCTACAATCTCGAGGTTAGTAAATACCGCGCCACTACGCGTCTTGCCATAGATGCTGAACTCAAAGTGATTATGAAGGTAAGTTCTTATGATGTGCCGTTCGACTCTCCGAACTTCAACCGAGAAAAGCCAGTATCGGTCGATGAAATTACCCTAAACATCCCGCTCACGACCTCTGCAACAAAAATCGAAAAAGCTTTTGACGCCACATCAAGCGGCACTGTCACGCCAACATATGAAGTCTACAGCAATAGCGTCATGATTGTTGCCGGGGGAATTGGTCTAGCTATTACGGTAACTTTATTTATTATAGCGTTTAGAGTATTTTTCAAAGATAGTCGCACTCACTACGAAAAACAACTCGATAAAATCTTGAAAAACTACAATGACGTAATCGCCGAGGTAGATGGCAGCAAGGTGACCGATAAAACATTTGTGGACATTAAGGCATTCGAAGACCTTGTCGATATCGAAGAAGAGCTAAAAACTCCAATACTCTATTATGAAATCACCCCTGGTAAAGAAGCTTGGTTTATCATCAAAAGCGACACAGTATATCGCTACATTCTTAAGAAACCAACCCGCCACCACAAAACCAAAAGCGAAAAGTAGTCCAAAGCAGGGCCAAACCTAACGGCTCGCGACCCACTCCAACATCTGAAAATCCGAAAATGAAAGGCGCCAGATTGGTGTTTTCTTCGCGCGAAGCGCGATTATTGATCGAGCGAGCACGAAAAAACGCCGAGATGGCGGCTTTCAATTCGAATGGTGGTGCTGGAAGTAGGACTCGAACCTACGAAGGCCGAAGCCGAGAGATTTACAGTCTCTTGTCATTGCCACTAGACGATTCCAGCACTGCTACTATTATATAACAGCACTTTTATAAAATCAACACTTTTAGATACGCTTCTGCCGTGGCCTAGCGCTAGCACCACTAGCCGGCACTACTTTCTTTACAGGTGGCTTTGGCGCCGCCTTTGGGGCTGTTTTCATTGCACGTTTCAATCTAGCATCATTATCACGCATGATCTGCTCCTCGATTCTAGCAGTTGTAGCCGTCGCAGCTTCCGTGTCGCCCATGTTCTCATAGAGCGCTAATATCTGCCTCAAAATCGATACGCTCGGATCAAGCTCATACGCACTCTCAAGTGCTTCAATAGACTTTTTGTAATTCCCTAATTTCTCTTCCGTCTTAGCAAGCGCAATATACCTGGCAGGGACATCCCCTTCTAGCTCAATTGCTTGCAAAAAAGCCATTTCGGCCTTCTCGTAAGCCCCAATCTCTAGATAAATCAGCCCAGCATTATGGATAGAGGCCGGATTATTGTCTAAAGACTGCGCAATTTCAAAACATTCTACCGCCTCATCGTATTTTTGGCTCTTAGCATACAAAATCCCAAGCCTATTATATGCAGCTGCATTAGTCTCATCAAATTTTAGAATAGTGAGAAGCGCCTTCTCCGCCCTGAAAGGCTTACGTTCTTTCATAGAAGTCTGAGCAATCTGCCAAAGCTTCTTCATCTGAGCAGTATACTTAGGCGACTTCGGCTCTGGCTGCTTCTCTACCGTATCTACAGGATAGAAAAAAGCCATAAAGACCGTAAAAACCAAGATCACAAATATCGCAATCATATTACTATAATATCATAGTTACAATAAATCCGCCACTAGATGCAATTTAATGTGGCCGTTCTTTTCAATATTTTCGTATGCTTCCAGAAATTTTGGGATCTTCTTAGCAAATACTATTTTTCCAGTTTTAAAATAAGATTTGTAAAGTATTTCAATCGCGGTGCCAATCACCGACAAGGCATACGCTCTAACGCCATCCTTTTTCTTAGCGACTTCCTCTGCAAGAGCTGGCAAATCTGACGGCTTCGCTACAACAAATTTTCTAGCCAAATCCACTACGGCTTTGTCGGCTTTTATTGCCTCGTTGATATCATTTTTTTCTCTCAAAAAATACACCGCCGCTCGACTCAATATCGTCTCGAGTAATTTAGACGGGGTATCGGTTACTAAGACAAAATGTACTTTTTCTTTTGGCTCTTCCAAATTTTTAAGTAGCGCGTTTGACGCCTCTCTACCAAGCGCATCTGCTGGCCTAATTATTACAAAAAAATCTTCCGTTTGCTTAATAGAGAGTTTTAGGAGCACATCCTGAACCTGCTCGATGGTGATTACACTTTTTTCTTCCGGTTTTAATACTATCGCATTCTTGACTGAAAACTCTAAATCTTTCGGTATTACAAAGATCGAAAAACCTACTCGTTTCGCAATTTCAAACATCTCAGATACATTATCAAAAAACATCCAAAAAATCTCCTGGTAAATCAGCCTCAAAAACTCTGCGCTCACCACCAGGCAATGTAATCTCTAATTCTTTAGCATGTAATAAAAGTCGATCATGGGGTTCTTTTCCATATACTCTATCTCCCACAATTGGGTGTCCCAAATATGCAAGATGGACTCTTAGCTGATGCGTCCTACCAGTAGTAGGTCGCAGCTCTAGCAGAGAGTGTTTATTATCAGTCTTTAATACCCGATAAAAAGTCTCTGCCTCCTTACCATTTACGTCTACACGAAAAGTCGTCGGTCGTTTCAAATCTCTGGCTAGGGGCAAGTCAATTCGCGCTTCATCAAGCTTTGGCCTTCCGCTCACTACCGCATAGTAAGTTTTGTGCGCCTTACGGTCCTGAAATTGCCTTCTCAAAAAACCTTGAGTATCCTCGTTTTTAGCCAAAATCACTACACCAGAAGTATCTCTATCTAAACGATGTACTAAAAGTCCAAAATCTTCTAGCGTCTTCTCTGGACAGTATTCTCCTTTCGCCATAGACAAAAGCCCTGCTGGCTTATTTAGAACTAAGACGTTGTCGTCTTCAAAGATGATTTCAGGTTGAACATCTGAATTTTTTAGTCCTTCCGGCACATTAAGCTCTATTTTTACGCCACGCTCAAACTTCTGATTTGGCTTTTTCGCAATTTCACCATCAACTTTAACAAATCCGCTTTCGATAAATTTTTGCAAGCTGGAGCGATTGTAACTCTTGTATATTTCCATCATCAGATGGTCTAGGCGCACTTTTTCTACTACCTCAGTGTCATCAGAAAGCACGACATCGCCATTTATTACCCTAGACATCTCTGGCTTGCTAAATTTTTTGCCGGTTCTAATCATCTTAGGTTAAATGCCTTTTGCACTTCAAATAATTTTGCGTTCGCTACTTCATTCGCGTATTTTTCGCCAGATTCTAGAAGCTTGTAAACTTCTTCATCAGAAATCTTGCTTAAATTATTTTGAAATTCCTCTAACATCACGGACACGTCTTCTGCTACCTTCTTCTTGAGGTCGCCATAGTGTGTCTCACCTGCCCAAGTCGAAATCACGTCCTGAAGCGGCGCGTCAGTAACGAGTGCTTCTATCTGAAGCAAGTTCGAAATCCCTGGCTGAGTCCACATATCAAACTTGATTTTGTCGAATGAGTCTGTCGTTGCAGACATAATCTTCTTAGCGGCTTTCTCTGGCGTATCATCAAGCATAATCTTAGAATTTTCAGCGGCTGTAGATTTACTCATCTTCTTCTCAGGATTTAAGAGGTCGCGAATCCGAAGTCCATTTTCCATACCCATAAACTTCACCTGCTCCGCCGTAGAGGCTGGTACTGTGAAGATCTCGCCATATTTATTATTAAAACGCATTGCAAGATTGCGTGTCAACTCAATATGTTGGAATTGGTCTTCGCCCAGAGGGATAAATTCCGCCGAATACAGCAAAATATCCGCCGCCATCAAGATAGGATAGTCAAAAATGCCGACGTTGCAAGACTCTTGCCCTTTAGACTTCTCCTTGTACTGAATCATACGCGAAGTCTCACCCATAGTTGCCACGCAATTTAAAATCCAACAAAGCTCAGAATGCGCTGGCACATGACTCTGACGATATATATGTACGTTTTCATTTATTTCGAGCCCCGCCGCCAAATAATATTTGAGTGAGCGGATAATATTCTCTTGCAAATCCCCATCCACATCGGAAATAATCGAATGTAAATCTGGCACAAAAATATTCACCTGAGAATCTTTAGAGTGCTCGTTTGCGAGCCTCACCATCGGAAGCAACGCACCGAGGTAGTTCCCAAGTGTCAGTACCGAATTTGCTCTAATACCAGTTAAAATCGTCTTCATATTACCACCTTAGTATGGTGGAGTGTACGAGATTCGAACTCGTCGCCTCTTCCATGCCATGGAAGCGCTCTACCAAATGAGCTAACACCCCATAACTTCATTATATCACTTCATTTTTAGGCTATCAAGACCGAATGAGCTGTTGACGGCATTAAAATCAATATACTTTTCACCGCCGTATCCTTCCAAAATGCCTTTATCGTTGTATTGCCACACCACCCAGCCATCACCACTCTCAATCCAAATCGGAAGATACACATTGGTCACCCATCTAGGATAGCTCGCAAAGTCATCAGCTAAATATTTTTCGTAATAATCCTGCCTAGAATAAATCATTGGCTTTACTTGATATTTTTCTTCAATCAAGGCCATGAAAGCCTTCAATCCCCGCACTACGGCTTCTTTTTCTGGCGGATTATAGACTTCTTCTGTCGTAAGTTCCATATCAACCGCGGGGATCAACCTTCCACCCAAATCACCCACTGTCTCAATATAATTCTCTGCCTGTTTTACGCCGCTAACCCCATAAGAAAAATAATGGTAGGCGCCAGAAAGTACTTCTGTGCCTTCAACCGCTGCCCATTTTTCTTTAAAGCTAGGGTCCTTATGCGAATCCCCTTCCGTCGCCTTAATATAGGCAAATTTAACTCCCTGCTCTGCCAACTTTTCAAAATCTACATCAGTCTGATACGACGATACATCCACGCCAAAATCCATACCACCCACAAACCATTGGTTAATATTCAAGCTGCGTTCTTTAACCATCCAAAAACCACAAATAAGGCAAGCTCCCACCCCTACCAGAACTATTATTGGAACAAGCAGCCTTCTAAACATTTAAACCTCAATTAATTCACTGCTATCAAGATCATAGTCACCTAGAGCGACCTTTACTATGGCTGGATTCTCATAAGTATTATAATAATACGTCTTCGTCGCAGACGAATACCCACCGGTATAGATTGTCTTTTCAAAGCCCCCATCATAAGTCACCGCAGCGCCATCAATCATCGAAACCCCCGCCAAAGTGTGGAAAAGCCGTGCTATATTTTCTTCTTCGGTACTTTTTACCGGATAATGTGTGTTAAGATAAGCTGCCCTCACAAAGCGCGAAGGTGAAGAATAGTCGCCAGGAAGCCCGCGCATCAAAGAGCCACTACCAAAAGCTGTCATCTTGGCTCCACCCCAAGTCACACTGCCTGGCATCTGCGGAAATAGATTTAGATAATTTCTTAAATTTTCTTTGTGCCAATTAAACTCCGGCTGGTTAGTTAATACGTCTACTGGGTTGTCAAAGATCTCCATGCCATTTTTTGTATATTCCACAATAATAGATTCCTTGCCGTCACCGATGATATAGTGAAGCTCCGAAGTGGGGTGCTTGTCGTCTACTGGCTTTGCCACTATGACGGCATTAGCAAGTGCCTTCCTGGCCTCTTCTACAGTTTTATAATTCATCGCCACAAAAAGCGGAAATTCATATGCCGCAATATTTGTTTTGCCCTCTACTTTGTCTGGTTCGTATCCTGCATACTCAGTAAAATTTAACCCTGCGACCGCAAGACCACTTTCATTAGCGCAATCAAAATAAAGTGGCTTACCGTCGACGGCAATCGCCATCCCGATTATCGCACCAGCCCTACATTCCAACTCGCCGAGAAAAGCACTTTTATATTTATAGTTTCTCGGGGTAATCACGACTTTTTCACCAAATCCCACCGACCAGTCAAGATTTCGTCCAAAATACATATTACCATTATCGTCGTCAAATCTAATTCCAGTACACATTAGCCCTCCTTTTCATTATGCTTATAATTATAGCATAAAAAATATGCCTGCCACATAAATGATAGGCATATTAATATTTCTAAGCTTCGTCAATAAAGGCTACCAAGCGATGCGAAGCATCACTACCACGCATCTCCCCCGCACAAGTCATAAGCGCCAAGTCGTGACCAAGCGCCCGATTCTTAATCGCTGACATATAGCTACCAGAACCATTGAGTTGCAAACGACCGTCCGTAGACTTTTCATAGGTCACAATGTCAGAAACTATATAGGTTTTTGCTATCCCTTTTTCATTTACTACAATTTTTTCACCACGAGATAGATTTTTCAGCCACGAAAACAGATTCGACACATTATGGGCATATATCAACTTTCCGGTCTTATAAATATCACTATAGGACGGATTTACCACTATTGTATCGCTAAAAATACTCACATTTACATTTCTTACTGTATTAGGGGTGATCGAAACCACCGGCATCACAGGCTGTTGAGCAATTACCGGCTGAGCAACCACCGCCTTAACTACTGGCGCAGTCGGCGTTATTTTTGTCTCAGGTGTCTCTATAGTGGCAACCGACATCTCAGCTGGCACTACCTCTGGGACAATAGTCTCGACGATTTTACTGCTGTCAATCCCTTTAATGGTAACGGAATTCGAGGCAGCCAACATCTCAGGATTCGCAATAATCCCAATGAAACTAGCCATTAGTAACATCAAAATATATTTTTTCACAAATTGTCTCCCAACACTATGTCAAAAAATTGACAAGGTTATGCTTTTATTATACCACACTTTGCAAAATATGTCAATACATGGCCTTTTGACGATCAATCACTTCAAAAATCACATTCCATAATAAATCTCATATCTTTTGTGCTATAATAAGAATAAATGGAGGTAAAATGAGCAAATTTGACGACCAATATATTGACCTATGTCGGCGCATCTTAGCCGAAGGCGAGAAAATCACCAATTACAAAAAAACCGATGATCGCGACAAGAAAGCCATGTCCACGATGCCAGACCACAAGGCACAAGGCGTTTCCGAGGCTACCACCATCAGGATTCCACACCAGGTGCTTAGGTTTGATTTGGAAGAGGAGTTCCCTATCCTAGTATCAAAGCAGGTCGCATTTAAGTCTGCTGTTCTCGAGATGCTCTGGATCTATCAGCAGGGTTCAAACGATGTCCGCTGGCTCAGAGACCGCGGCGTCAAGATTTGGAATGAATGGGAAGTCGCCGAAGATGGCACTTACCAGGGGCGCAACATCAATGAAATCTTCGCCAAAAATCACCCAGAGGAGCCAAAGACTGATTTTGCTCACACTATCGGCACTGCCTACGGCTGGATTGTAAATCGCTACAAGCTCATCGACAACCTCATTGAGACCCTCAAAAAAGAGCCAGGCAACCGCCGTATGGTCATGAGCCTCTGGCAAAACGAATGGCTCGAGACCGCAGCCCTGCCTTCCTGCGTCTGGAATTCCCAGTGGAATATCATGAACGGGCGGCTCAATCTACTCGTCAATTCACGCTCAAACGACGCTCCGCTTGGCCTACCATTCAACATCGTCCAGTACGCCGTACTTTGCCACTTGGTGGCACAGTGCGTCGGCGTCCGCCCAGGAATTTTTACCTTTGTCATTAGCGATGCTCATATTTATGAAAATCAGCTCGACGGCATCAAAGAGCAAATCTCCCGCTACGAAGAGGCCATCAAAAACGGCACTCTCCCAGAGGCGCCAAAGCTCTGGATCAACCCAGAAATCAAAGATTTCCACCAGTTCGACAGCTCTCGCGAGCTAAAGGATATCAAGCTCGAAAATTATCAAAATCTCGGCAAAATTGTAATGCCGGTCACGGAGTAATCATGATCAGCATCATTGCGGCTATCGGTGAAAATAACGAACTCGGACTACAAAATAGCCTGGTCTTTCATATCAAGGAAGATATGCAGTATTTTAAAGAGACTACTACAAATCATCCTGTTATTATGGGGCGTAAAACCTTTGAAAGTATCGGCAGAGCCTTACCAAACCGCACTAATTATGTCGCTACCCGCCACGGAGAAGATTTACCAAAAGAAGTAAAAATTGTCAAAGACCTTCGACAATTTTTGGAAGAACATCTAGACACCCCAGAAGAGATATTCGTCATCGGCGGAGCCAGCATCTATTCAGAAGCCTTGCCATATGCTAAATATCTCTATCTCACAGAGGTAGCAAGCACTGCTGAAGCTGATGCATTTTTCCCTGAATTCGACAAGTCTAAATATTCCCGCGAAGTCATAAAGAAAGGAAAGGACGATGATTTAACCTATTCGTTTGTTAAATATAAACTAAAGTAGACGGTGGCCGAATAGCTCCTTTCGAAGGGCTAAGACTCGGGCAAGCGCCCCGGAGCAGCCCGAGAAAGGACTATTCGGCCAAAACCGCAAGGAGATTTTATGAAAGACAAAGTATTTGATTTAATCGAAAATGAAAAAAAGCGCCAAAGCGAAGGCTTAGAACTCATCCCAAGCGAAAATTACGTATCTAAAGAAGTCCTAGCGGCCATGGGTTCAGTACTCACCAATAAATATTCCGAAGGCTATCCGTATTTTGATGGTATCGGAGTAGGCCGCAGCGATAATAAAAATTTTGAAGAGTGGGACGAAAACAAAATTGCCACCGAAATTTTGCCAAATTACCGCTACTACGGTGGCCAAGAAAATATCGATCGCATAGAGCGACTCTGTATCGACCGCGCTTGCCGACTCTTCCATGCCGATCACGCCAATGTTCAACCCCACTCTGGCGCTCAAGCCAACAATGCCGTCTATTATGCTTGGCTCGAGCCAGGAGATACCGTCCTCGGTATGTCGCTCCCAGCTGGCGGCCATCTCACTCATGGAGCACCTGTAACCCTTAGCGCACACATCTATAATTTCGTCGGCTACGGCGTAACCGAAGATGGCGATATCGATTATGATGACCTAGAGAAGAAAGCTCTCGAATGCGACCCAAAAATCATTCTTATTGGCTTCTCTGCTTTCATGAAAGTTCCAGATTTTGACCGCGTAGCTAAAATTCGCAAAAAAGCTGAGAAAAAATTTGGCCACGAAATACTCTTAATGGCCGACATGGCACACGTCGCTGGTCTTATTGCCGCCGGCGTCCATCCAAATCCTCTAGATCACGGTTTCGACGTCATGACCACTACAACACATAAAACCCTCCGCGGTCCACGTGGCGGCCTCATTATGAGCAAGGGCAACGTCGCCTCACCTCTCAAAAAGCCAGAAAAAAGCCTGAAAAACATCCCTATTTTAATAGATCGTGCAGTTTTCCCTGGTACTCAAGGTGGCCCACTCGAGCATGTCATTGCGGCTAAAGCCGTCGCTTTTGGTGAAGCCCTTACTGATGATTTTAAAGATTACGCGAATCGCATCGTCAAAAACGCCAAAACTCTAGCTGAGGAACTCCAGAAACTCGGATTCGTTCTCCAGGGAGGAGGGACAGAAAACCACCTTATTTTGGTAGACGTCCAAAAATCATTTGGTTTTGATGGTAAAATCTACGAAAAAGCTCTCGACATGGTCGGGCTCACATTAAATGCTAATGCTCTCCCTACAGATAAGGGTGGCGCATTCCGTCCATCTGGCGTCCGCCTCGGCACACCAGCTATCACCACCAGGGGTCTCGGAACTGAAGAAATGAAAAAATTAGCCCTCTGGATGAAAAAAGTCGCCGACATCTGTGCTGAAGCCAAAAGCGAAGAAAATCTCGACAGCTTTTCTGCCGATCTTGAGACTATCCATTCCGAAGTTCGCGATTTATCGCTAAGCTTCCCTGTCCCAAGCATCTAAACGAATACTTAAAAAACACCTAGGTTGAGAGCCTGGGTGTTTTTTGACAAAATATATTTTTAGTGCTATAATAAGAGTGTACTAGATGTAATTTTTAACTAAATTATCTTGACGCACATTACGGGAGGAGGCGATCCTATGAAGAGAATAATAGCTGCGTTAATTGCAATGCTCATTATGGCTACTAGTACCCCCGTATCGGCAGCCTCTACTAATGAGCAAAGAGAAGCTGAAAAGCTTTTCACTTCGGCAAAAGAAGCTGGAATTGTCAAAAACGATTTTGACTTCAGCAAAAGCTTAACTCGCGGAGAGTATATCCAAATCTTGCTAAACAAAGCCAACAACTCCTACAAGAGTGTTAAGGCTCGTGAAGAAGATATGGAAGAGATTATCGTCGATACTATAATCTCTAACCACGAGAAAGTCGACATAATCTTGGATGAGTACACTTGTGGAAAATACGCAAAATTCTCCTATAAGAAATCTCCGTCTACGAGATGGATTGAAGTGGTAACCTATATCACAGATTATCATTTCAAGCTGGGGTTCTTTGCAGACGAGAGCAATGTGTTCGACCTCTCTGACGCGGGTCTCAAGAAATGGAGGAAGTATCGCACGGGCGGCAAAAAACTTACCACTTTAGCGAAAAAAGCTTTCTCTAGCTTCCGCCAAGGAAGCAAAATAACCAAGATCGAAGGTCTTTACATAGTCAGCTTATCCCCCTGAGCAGCACGAGTAAAGACTTGACTTTTTACTGATGAGTCCCTTTTAAAAAAGAGGCGCCACCATGGCGTCTCTTTTTCATAGTCTATATCTGGTGGTGGGGCTTAATTAACCAGGCTTTAACAATATTATAGGAAAGATGCATGAGGCGAGCTACAAAGCATATGAGCAAGAAAACACCCCCGTCAGCAAATGCTAACGAGGGTGTAAGGTGCGGGATGTTATGGGTTAGATGGAACATTCCATAACATCTTTTTTGAGTCTCGCGAACTGACCAGACGTCATCTCGGAAAACCACTTGTCGATAACAGACTGATCGACACCGGAATCGGAAAGAGCTTTCTTCATCCACTCTAGGAACGAATCATCGGCGAGCTTCTGAAGACACTCTTTTGTCTCTCTTGTCCGCTTCAACTCCTGCGCGATCAGGCCGGCGTTTATAGCGGTTTCAAGATCCATAGGACGTTCCAGAGGGAAAAAACTTTAAAAGCTATTCTCTCGAGGACCGGAATTCCAAGCCTGGATAATTCACGAACTCGGTGAAAGGATCGTTCGTTTTAGCTTTGAAAAGAAACTTTCCAAAGCACTGGAGAAGCGGATCAGCTTCGCGACAGCTCTCCGAAAGGGAGCGAGCAATCATCGTGGACATAGAAGTCCCAATCTTGACATGACCTTCTTTGAAGGCAGAGTCAAGTCCGCGCTGGATGATGTCCGTGTCGCCACGAACAATCAGCTCTTCCATAGCGGAAACTGCGAGCTGGGTGCTTCCAATCTTTAAGCCGGTTTTGAACATCTCTTCGATGATCGATGTGACGCAAATGGAAGCGTAAAGTTCTTTTGCCGTAAGGTTCTTGTATAACATAGTTATACCTCCTGTGTTTTAAGCCCACGTGGCTCTAGATTTTTGAGAGCGTAAGAAACGAGTTCCGGACTCTCTGTATTAAATTATATCATATTTCTTAAATAAATCAATAGATTCGGTGAATTTCAAAGAGCACACAACATTATGTGTGAGAAACATCGGGGGATTTAACCGCGAAATTATAGAGGTGGATTACGATTTTTTGGGTTTTTTGTCGCAAAAATGGCATAAAAATAGCCCTCTATTTTGACGAGGGATTTAACAGACACTTACAGATTACGAAATAGTTGAAAACTATTTTATAACCCGTTTGGTGGAGTAGATGGGACTTAAACCCACGACCTCTGCAATGCGAATGCAGCGCTCTATCAGCTGAGCTACTACCCCAAACTACTAATATTATACTATATAACCTAATAAATTCCAACGGAATTTATTAGATATAAACAAAAATCGAACCAGGATTGACTTCTGGTTCGATTTTCTTTCTAGCCTTTTCTGCTGAACTCTTTTCCGAAGGATATGAGCCCAAAAGGTGTTAACGCTTGCTGAACTGCTCTTTCTTACGTGCAGAGCGGAGACCGTACTTCTTGCGCTCTTTCTCGCGTGGGTCACGTGAAGTAAATCCAGCTTTCTTAAGCACAGGACGTAGGTCTGGAGCCTCGAGTACGAGAGCTTTAGAGATAGCGAGCTTGATAGCGTCTACCTGACCAGCAAGACCACCACCTTTTACTAGGATAGTGATATCGTATTCTTTCTGCTTACCAGCAAGAGCTAGTGGATCAGTGATTTCAGCAAGATAAGTCTTGTTACCAGAGAGGTAGTCAAGAGCTGGCTTGCCGTTTACAGTGATTTCACCCTTACCAGCGTAAAGACGAGCGGTAGCAGTCGCAGATTTGCGGCGACCAAGGCCGTAAATGTATTTCTTTGTAGCAACCATTACTTAATCTCCTTTGGATTCTGAGCAGTATGTGCATGCTCTGCACCGTCGAAGATGCGAAGGCGAGCAAGCCTGTCTGCTGCTAATTTATTCTTTGGGAGCATACCCTTCACTGCTTCAGAGATAGCAACTGCTGGGTCCTTTTCAATGACTTCCTCGAGCTTGAGCTCGGTAAGACCACCTGGAAAACCACTATGACGATAGTATTTCTTATCGACCATCTTGTTGCCAGTTACTTTGAGATCTTTAGCGTTGATAACGACAACATAGTCGCCATTATCAATGTGTGGGGTATAGGTTACTTTGGATTTACCCATAAGCTTATCAGCAATCACTACGGCAAGTTTGCCGAGAGGTAAGCTGGAAGCATCAATGAGCCACCATTCACGACTAATTTCTGCAGTCTTTTGAGAATAAGTTTTCATTATTTATCCTCCTTCTTAGTTGCAGTTTTCTTAGCTGGAGCCTTTTTAGTTGGAGCAGCCTTCTTAGCTGGCTCCTCTGCCTTCTTAGGCTCAGCCTTCTTAGCTTCTTCAAATGAAATCTCATCGACAAAGCTAATTGTCCCCATCTCTGCATTATCACCGCGACGATAACCGGCGCGCTCAATCTTGAGATAGCCAGAATCGCGCTTAATCTGTGGTGCAATTATATCGACAAGGAGTGCTGCAGTTTCAATATCGTTCAATCTAGAAATGATTAAACGACGATTTGATAGACCACCCTTTTTAGCCAAAGTCACCAACTTCTCAGTAGTACGACGGATTTCCTTCGCACGAGCAAGAGTAGTCGTGATCGACTGATATTTGATTAGAGAGCACATCAACCCACGAGTGAGTGCCAATCTCTGATCGGTTTCGCGGCCGAATTTGCGGCCTTTATATCCGTGGCGATGCATATTAAATATTTAACTCCGTTAACTTTTCTTTAACTTCGTCTAATGCCTTAGTGCCGAAACCTTTGAGATCTTTGAGATCGTTCTCAGAGAGCATGACAAGGTCACGAACAGTCTTAATATCATTATTAAGAAGGGCATTAGCCGTACGCGCAGAAAGATCAAGATCTTCAATTGGCATTAATAGCCCAGAATCATCATCTTCCTGCTTGCTGCCTGGAGCTGGAGCGTGTTCAACAGTAGTGCTACCAGCAAGAGCAGTATATTGATTTACCAAGATAGCAGCTGCTTCCTCAAAAGCTTCCTTCGGAGTGATAGTACCGTCAGTATCTATCGTGAGGGTAAGCTGTTGCAAATTAGTATCCTGTCCAACACGAGTGTTCTCTACTTTGTAACGAACACGAAGCACTGGAGTAAACACAGCGTCAATAGCAATCATATCAGAATGCAAACGCTCTTCAGCAGAACGCTCAATCGTAAGATAGCCACGCCCAGTTTCTACAACGAAGTGCATCTTTAATACGAACTTCGGATCATCAATATGACAAATTACTTGATTTGGATTAGCAACTTCGATGTCAGCTGGAAGCTTAATGTCGCCAGCGACTACACGCTTGTCGCCATCTTTTTCAGATTGTTTATCACCTTTGATTTCAAGGTCAAGCTCTACTGGAGCATCAGTGTGCATCTTAAAGCGAATATTCTTAAGGTTAAGCATGATATCTACGACGTCTTCACGGATACCCGGAATAGCGGTAAATTCATGGCTTGTTCCCTCAATAGAAAAGGCTGTAATCGCTGCACCTTTAACGCTGGAGAGAAGAACACGACGAAGCGAATTACCAAGAGTGTTCCCATAGCCATAATAAAGTGGTTTAATTACAAATTCAGCGCTATTGTTACCTAATTCTTTAACTTCAGCCAAGCCAGCTTCATGAATATTTTTTGTCGTCATTTAATTCCTCCTTAGCGTGAGTAATACTCAACAATTAATTGTTCATTGATGCCAGCCTCTGCCTCTTCACGTTTTGGCAAACCAGCTACTTCGATTTTCATTTTCTTGCCATCAGCTTTTAACCAAGACAACGGTGTAACACCACTAGCACTGATTACATTAGGAAGATTCTTGAAATATTCAGTTGTTGCTGATTTTGGACGAACTTCAAGAACATCACCAGGGTTCAAGCGAATTGATGGAATATCGATTCGTCTACCATTTAATAGGAAATGTCCGTGTGAAACAAGTTGACGAGCTTGACGACGAGTAGTAGCAAAACCAGCACGAAAGACTGCATTGTCTACCCTTCTCTCTAGAAACTCTAGCAATTTTTCGCCAGTAAGCCCTTCAGCTTTCTGTGCTTCTTTCATTACCTTTGCGAATTGTTTCTCGAGTAAGCCATAGGTACGGCGTACTTTTTGCTTTTCGCGAAGCTGTGTTAAGTAAAGGCTACCGCCACGCACGCGCTTATCGCCATGCTCACCTGGAATCCCAGATTTCTTGGCCATCACCTTATGAGCCTTTGGTGCAAGAGCGTAGCTCTCACGACGACTCTGCTTTACGATTGGAGAATAATCACGAGCCATTACGGTTTCCTTTCTCCCTTAGGGCGTACACCACCGTGCGCGATAGGGGTTACATCAGTAATACTATCAATCTTAATACCGACAGTTGAAACAGCACGGATTGCCGCATCGCGCCCTAGACCAATTCCAGAGACATATACGTCTACAGAATTGAGTGCGTGATTTTTCTTAGCAATTTCAAGCGCTTTTTCAGCAGCCACGCCAGCGGCAAATGCGGTACCTTTTTTAGAACCACGGAAACCATTTGCACCAGCTGAAGATGCAGAAAGCACTTCGCCTTTTTTGTCAGTTACGCTAATAATGGTGTTGTTAAACGTAGCTTGGATATGTACCGCGCCAGCATTAACAATTCTTTTACCTTTTTTAGCAGCTTTTGCCTTTGGAGCCGTCGCTTCAGCAGGCGCTTCAGCTGCAGTAGTAGTCTTAATTTCTTCTTCTGCCATATTTTACTCCTAAGTTTTACTTGCTGCTTTTGGTTGTGCACCACCGACCGCGATCGCCTTACCC
>CAMZFK010000008.1 GCA_947306055.1 uncultured Candidatus Saccharibacteria bacterium
AACCTGCGACCTCGACTTCCCAAAAGTCGCGCGCTACCAACTGTGCTACACCCAGGCTGTTACTATTATATCACATTTTAAGAATATAGTGTGATATAATTATTAAATATAAAGGAGAATTAAAGTGGCAGAGAATACGCCTAAAAATATGGCTGGGCGATCAAATAATTCTGGACGCTCAAATACAGTAAGAAGTGTTGCGTTTACATTTATTTTGGTATGTCTTGCAATGTTATTTATTGCAAATATGAACGTTAATAATACTACGAAGACAGAGGTGGCTCTCTCGGATGTCATTAGTAGGGCAAATGATCCAGAAGGAAATATTGCGAAGATTACAGTGACTGGCAATACTCTAGATATTACGTTGAAAGGTAAAGATCAACCAACCGAGACTTCGAGAAAAGATGGCTCTGGCACACTCTATGAGCAGGGCTTAATCGATTATTGCAAAGATGTAAAGGAAAGCGAAAAAGCGAAGTGTGAGGAAAATTATCCAGTAATTGAGTACAAAGAGTCCGTAGATGTTACTGGTATAGTATTTGATGTACTTTTGACGGTGCTTCCGATTATTGCAATTGTGATTTTCTTTTCTTGGATGATGAAGCAGGCAAATGCTGCAAACAGCCAATCGATGTCTTTTGGAAAGTCTAGAGCAAGGCTTTATGGGCCAGATAAGAAAAAAGTTACTTTCAATGATGTGGCGGGTAATGATGCAGCCAAGCAAGACCTTACTGAAATTGTAGATTTCTTGAAATCTCCAAAGAAATATGAACGGCTCGGCGCTAAGATTCCGCGCGGTGTGCTTCTTGCTGGTGATCCTGGTACGGGCAAGACACTCATGGCGAGGGCCGTGGCAGGTGAAGCAAATGTGCCATTTTTCTCGATTTCTGGCTCGGAGTTTGCTGAAATGTTCGTAGGCGTGGGTGCTTCACGCGTACGTGACCTATTCTCTAAAGCTAAGAAAAACGCCCCGTCAATTATCTTTATCGACGAGATTGATGCGGTGGCGCATAAGCGTGATGCACGCGGCGGTGCTGGTCGTGAGGATGAGCAGACTTTGAATCAAATTCTTGTAGAAATGGATGGGTTCGATAACGATTCTGGTGTTATTGTAATGGCGGCGACGAACCGCGTAGATATGCTTGATAAGGCATTGCTCCGTCCAGGTCGCTTCGACAGACACGTAAATGTGACTTTGCCTGAGAGGAAAGATCGTCTTGAAATTTTGAAAGTACATTTCAAGGGTAAACCGGTAGAGGCGGATGTGGACCTGGAGTCACTTGCCAAGAAAACTGCTGGCTCGTCTGGGGCAGATCTCGCCAATATCGCGAACGAAGCAGCTATTACGGCTGCACGCGAGGGGCATAAAGCGATTTCGAACGCAGATATCACTGAGGCGTTTGAAAGAGTAGCAATTGGCCCAGAACGTAAGAGTAAGGTGATGAATGATAAAGAACGCAAAATTACAGCTTATCATGAGGCTGGCCATGCGGTAGTGGGGCATGTTTTGCCAGATTCTGATCCCGTACATAAAGTGACGATTATTCCACGTGGGGCAACTGGTGGGGTAACATGGTTCTTGCCTCCAGAGGATAGGAACTACAAGAATATTTACGAGCTAAAAGACATTTTGGCACGAGCAATGGGTGGTCGTATGGCGGAGAAGTTGGTGTTTGGGGATGACGCGATTACTACTGGCGCATCTTCTGATTTAAAAAATGTGGCAGCACTTTCGAAGTCGATGATAGTCGAAGAAGGTATGGGGCATATATTACGCAATATTGTATTTCCTGGCGAAGATAATGGTTATTATACTATTACTACGGGCAAACCATATTCCGAGAAGACGTCTGAATTAATCGATGCCGAAGTGAAGGCTCTTTCGGATGAGGCGGCAAAACGCGCGGAAGCGGTATTGAAGGCCAATAAGAAGGTGTTAGATGCTCTCGCAGAAGAATTATTAAAACACGAGACTTTGGAAGAAAAAGAGCTCGCGCCGATTCTTAAGGACGCGAAGTTGCCAGCGACTGCTAAGTTGCATTAATCTAAATATTAGACAGGAAAACATACATGGAAAGACTAATAAAATATTTTACGCCAGAAAAATATATACTAGATTTGGCTATTGATAAATATGCGAAGACTATTTCTGGCGTAGTGAATGTGGCAGGAGAGGCAAAAGATGAAACTGTAAAATTTCATGCCGTGAATCTTAAAATTACTGATGTACTAGTGAATGGCAGAAAGAGCAAGTATGATGCGGACGGCAAAATTTTGACAGTATCTGGTGTAGCGCCTGGTAAGGCAGAAATAACAATCTACTATGATGGTAAGCTGAATGAAAATATGCAGGGGGCGTATCTTTCCACGTATGAATATGATGGTAAAACTGAAGTCATAGTGGCGACGCAATTTGAAAGCCATTATGCAAGGGAAGCTTTTCCTTGTATTGATGAGCCGGAAGCAAAAGCGGTATTTGAGCTTTCGATCACGACGGATGCAGATGATATGGTGCTAGCGAATACGCCGAAGTTAAAAAGCTATCCGGCGCCGCGTCCGTCCGGCCCGTTTGTCTTCGGCAATTCGCGTCCCAAGGGGCGAGCGCCACGGGCGGACGGCGCTATCTCTCGCGCTGCCGCGCTCCGAAATACGCCAGATAGCTTTCTGACTTCGGCTTTTTCGGAAACTCCGCGGATGAGCACATATCTTCTGGCGTTTGTGATTGGGAAGTTTCACGGGAAGACAATTACAAATGAACATGGTGTAAAAATTACAACATATTGTGCGCTAAATCAGGAATTGGGCTTAGTAGATTTTGCGAACGAAATAGCGGCAAAATCACTAGAATTTTATGACGATAATTTTGGAGTATCGTATCCTTTAGAGAAGCTAGACCAGGTAGCGCTTCCAGATTTTGAGGCTGGGGCAATGGAGAACTGGGGGTTAGTAACATATCGAGAGTCGATGCTTCTGGCTGGTAAAAATTCGACGGTTGGGACGAAGAAGTCGGTGGCTCTTACCGTAGCACATGAATTGTCGCATCAGTGGTTTGGTGATCTTGTGACGATGGCATGGTGGGACGATTTGTGGCTTAATGAGTCTTTTGCTAGCGTGATGGAATATTATGCGGTAGATGCTGTTCATCCAGAATACAAAATATTCGAAGGGTTCTTTACTGGTGATTCTTTGGCGGCTTTGAAGCGTGATGAATATAAAGATGTGCAGTCAGTGCATCAAGATGTAAAAAGCCCAGAAGAGATTGCGACATTGTTTGATTCGGCGATAGTCTATGCAAAAGGTGCAAGACTAATGTTGATGCTTATAAGATTGATAGGGTGGGAGAAATTTACAGCTGGGATTTCAGATTATTTTGAAAAATTTGCATATAAAAATACAGTTGGTGACGATTTGTGGAAGGCGCTTGACAAATATGCTGAGTTTGACGTACAAAATTTCATGCATACTTTTATTGATCGGCCAGGGTACCCTGTGATTACGAGTATTAATTCTGATGGCGATTTCGGAAAGATTACGCAAAAGAGATTTCTTCTTGATGGTGAAATGACAGAATCATCTTGGCCTTTGCCGAAGATTACTGAGGATATGTCAGGACACTATATCTTGAATTTGTCGGAAAAAGAATTTGATGTTAGATTGGCGCAATTTGATAAATTAGGATTAGAAGAAAAATTGAGGCTCTTGATTGACAAAAGTTTGACCACGAAAACTAATCTAGCGTCGAGTGCTTCATTGATACCACTAATTAAAAAATTTGAAGACGAAGATAGCGCAGCAGTGTGGAGTATTATTCTAAGTATCATTGGTGGGCTTAAAATCTTTTTTGAGTATAAATCGAAAGAAGAGGAGGAATTTAAGAAGTTTGTTGGCGATTTAGTAAAGAAAAAATTAGGTGAAATTGGAATTTCGACGCGCGATAATGATGATGAAAATATCCTGAGATTAAGATCAATACTTTTGGCATTAGACTATTATGCGAAGACAAGAGAGAACCTAGAGAGTTTAGCTGCGCTTTATGACGAGAATTTCTCAAAGATGGATACGGAAATCCGTGAGGATATTTTGGCGGCGAAGATTTATCTTGAGCCAGAGATGTTTGACAATTATTTGGAGAAGTATAAGGTTGAAAATGATCCAGAAATTAAATTTGATCTTTTGACATCGTTATGTCTAGTAAAGGATGAAGAAAATATCGAAAAAGTGATCGGACTTTTGTCGCGACTTGATGTAGTTAAGCCACAAGATCAATTTTATCTATTTATTTATCTTTATCGTAATCCAGCGATAAGTGAGAAGGCCTTCTCTTGGCTTACCAAGAATTGGGAAGATGTGGTAAAAATGGCGGGGGATAAATCAATAGACAACTATCCTAGGTATATTGCCAATACAGTAAGAAGCGAAGATGAATCGAAGAAATATGATGAATTCTTTTCGCCGATGAAGGATAATCCGGCTTTAAAGAGGGCTATTTTGGTGGGGCAAAATGAAATTAGATCAAGGCTAGAGCTAATTAAAAAAGACCAAGCTGAAGTGTTTAAACTAATGGTATAATAGTGGTATATGCCTAGACTTGGTGGTAGACGTCGTTTTAAAATCAAAACCTGGATGCTTTTTGTGGCCTTAATTATTTTACTTTTTGGTGACGCTACGATGATGAGAAGCGACCATCTAAAAATGACGGAGCTTCGTGATGCGGTGTTGGCTGCGGATCAGGCTGAGGACGATGAGGCGATTTTGGCTGCGACGGATGATTTGAGGGAATTTATGAAATCTAACATGGTGGTGAACATCGTAGAGGATAATGGCGTACAGAAAATTACTTTTGGTACGGGTCCTTTTTATCTCGAACGGCAATATGTAAGAGCGGCAACTAAGGCTCTTAAAGAGGCTGAAGACAATGTGAAGCCGGACGAAAATCCAAACGGGAATATCTATGGAATGGCTGGCCAAGTTTGCCGTAAAGAGGCGATCTCTCACGGATGGAATTGGGACAATGTGAATTACATTAATTGTATGCTCTCCGAGATTCAAAAGTATCCAGCGGCGGACGAGTTGCAGACTCAGATGATTGCGAGCTTGCCCTCGACAGAGCTTTATAGGAGAGAATATGCATCGCCAATCTGGGCGCCGACTCTGACTGGTTTTATGGTTCTTATTACTCTGATTATTGCTCTGGTAATAGTTGTCAGATTTATAATCTGGATAGTACTAAAGATATCCCTGTTATTTGGTTAATTTCTAGAAAAAAGTCTTGACATTTACTTCTTGAGGTCATAAGATAAGAGTATATTAACTTAAGGAGGAAGCTTAAATGGCTTACGAACATACCAATGGCAAGGGAGTAAAGTACTACCTTCACAAATCTGAAGTTACTCTTCGCGGTGGCAAACAACAAACTATCTATTTCTTCACTAAAGATGAAAAAGGTGGCAAAGGTACGCCTTGCGATCTCCCAGCAGACCGTATGGTTTGTGAGAATCCACGCAATGGTTTCTTGACTCTCAAAAAGAAATAGTTGAGAAATTAGCGCGCAAGTTAATTAGGTGCAAAGATACCGCGAAAGCGGTATCTTTTGTGGTATAATATAGGAAGCGGGGGTGTAGCTCAGTTGGTTAGAGCATGCGTCTTATACACGCAGTGTCCCTGGTTCGAGTCCAGGCTCCCCTACCATAATAAACATGGATAAATTCAGGAAAATACAGTACAAATTAAAACATGGTTTTTTCTCTGTGGAGAATGTTGTCCTTCTTGTTGCTATTATTTTATGTTTGACTTGGACATATCAGTCAATTGCGTCGATGTCTAGAAATTGGATGTTGGCAGAAAAATTGAACTCAGAGAAAAAAGCATTGGAACTTGCCGAGATTGAGGTTGAGGCAGCAGAGCTTGAGAACGAATATTTTAAGACTAGTGAATACCAAGAGATTGCAGCAAGGAGATTAGCTAACAAACAGATGCCTGGCGAGAAGATGGTGTATCTGTCGGAGAATAGCGAATATGCTAAGAATAAACATAGGACGCTAGCCACAGCTTCCGAAAGCGAAAGAAGCTACTCAAACTTTGAAAAATGGATGATGTATCTATTTCCGAATAGATGATGTATAATCATTATATGATAAAGCATAAGCGATATGGGTTTACTTTGATCGAAGTGGCTTTGTTTTTGGCGATTACGGGGGCGCTTTTCGTAGGAATTGTTGCTGGCACACAAAACTCTATATGGCATCAGAAATTTAATGATGCGACACAGAATTTTGCGGAGTTTTTGAGAAGCATTTATTCTGAGGTGTCTAATCCTCAGAGTATTGGTGACGGGAGAAGTGAATACGCGATATATGGTAAATTAGTGGTTTTTGGCGAGAAGCTCGATGGGGAATATAAGACTATAGATTATAGTGAAACTCAGAAAATTTTTGTCTATGATGTGGTCGGGAATTTATCTGGTGGTGGCACCGGTGCCGCTGGCGATATGCTTACATCGCTAAATGCGAACGTGGTTATTCCTGTTGAATGGTGGAGTCGAGATAAGGTAAAACGAATAGAGCCTGCTGGTATAGTAGAGAATTATTCACCGCGATGGGCTTCAGCTATCGAAACTACGAAGATGAACGAACTATTTACCGGGTCGATTTTGGTTATAAGGCATCCTAGATCTGGAACTATTAATACGCTCGTAAGTAAAGAGGTTATTGAGGTCAATAATACTTTAAGGGATGCAAACAATGCGTTTTCGGGGCATGGGAGCTATAATTTTGGTAGTCTTTTGGCTAGTAAGTTGAATACATTTGTCGAGGATGAGATTGATTTTTGCATTAATCCAAATGGTATTGGGGCATTTAGTAATTCTAGACGTGATATAAGGCTTGTGAAGAATGCGCGGAATGCTTCTGGCGTAGAGATAATTGACCTTGATAGCTCAGAGAATGTTTGTAAATAAGCAGAAGTATTATGCTATAATATTACTATGACGAAAAGGGCTTTCAAGGAAGGTTTTACTTTGATTGAACTGACGCTTTCTTTGGTGTTTGTCGGTATTTTGTCGGTCGCGATAGTGTTAATTATAAACAATACGATTGTGTCTTATCGGCGTGGTATGACACTGAACCAAATCAATACGACAGGAATGGACTTGGTTGATGACATGCGTTCTGCGATTCAAAATTCATCTTCAAGCCCGGTTACATCAGAGTGCATTGTTTATTATGCAGAGGGGAGTTCTACCAGGAACGCGTGCGTTAATAGCGGGGCGAAGAATTTTATTACGATGACGAGATACGCGACGGTTGATATTTTGGGGAAGCAAGAGAAAAATGTGCCGGTTTATGGTGCGTTTTGCTCGGGGACGTATTCTTATATTTGGAATAGTGGGTATTTTGAGTCTGAAGATGCTACGGTGAGTGGGGCTAGCCCAGCGATCTTTAAGTATCGTGATGCTTCTGGGGCGGTAAAGACCATACAATATAGCGCGAGAGTTATTGATGGGGAGAGACCATTTAGATTACTTAAAATTCGCGATGACAAACGTTCGGTCTGCGTGTCGATGGTGCGGAAGCAAAATTCGGACGGGACATATGCCAATAATTATGCGCTTCCTGATGGTGGCATGATTCCGAACGTGTTTGATATGAGCAATGGGTATGGAGTGATAACAGAAGAGCCAGTAGAAGCGTTGCTCGCTGATCATAATAATGATTTGGTACTATACGATTTAGAGGTCGGTTCACCTGTAGAAAGTACTACTAGAAAAAATTTGTTTTATTCGGTATCATTTATATTAGGAACTACTCGTGGAGGTATCAATATTAAGGCAAAAGGTAAGTCTTGCAAGACCCCGACAGAATATGACGTTGAATATTTCGATTATTGCGCGATTAATAAATTTAACTTTGCCGTTCAGGCAGGTGGAGAATAATGAAAGCTTTAGAAAAATTTAAGAAAGGTGCAGCGTCGTTTTATATAGTAGCATTTTCTACTTTGATTTTGGTAATTGTCGCTACTAGCTTTGCCATGGTGATTATTTCGGAAGCTGTACGCGCATCGAATGATGATTTGTCTCAGTCTGCGTATGATTCGGCACTTGCTGGCGTAGAAGATGCAAAATTAGCATTTGCCAACTATCAAAGGTGCATAGAGGCTGGATATACTGCGACAGCTCCAAATAATGACAATATCGTAACTTGTGGCGAAATAGTTTATTGGATGCAGAATCCTGATTGCGACATGGTCGGCCATATTTTAGGGAGAATCAAAGAGGATGAATCTGGAGAGGTGGTTGTATCTGACACTTTGTCCTCTGCAAACGGGGACAAGACGAGTGATTTGAACCAAGCGTATACATGTGTACAAATTCGGACTACGCTTAGCGATTATCGTTCAAATATTAATTCTTCAAATCGGATAAGAATAGTTCGAGCGAATTTCGATGGCGTCAAAGCTTCAAATATTGTTGCCGTGAAATTAAGTTGGTATTCTAATCGTGAAGATTCAAAAAATAATTATAGTAATTTGATTTATAAAAATAACGGAAGTTTTGGATCTGATGCGGGGTGGAGAGTAGTATTTGAGCCGGCTTCTATCAAAAGGGTAGCTATGCCGCCTACGCTAGAGGTTTCGATGATTCAGACTGCGGAGCGATTTAAGTTGACAGATTTTGATATTTCGGTAGGGAATACGACCGATCGGGCGACGATGTATTTTGTCCCGACGAATAATGTAACGGCTGCTAGGAATTCAGCTGGTACATATATAGGGGCTTATAATGGTAGCGAAAATGTCATAAGCAATGCGCAGATAGTTAAGACAAATGACAGGAAGATTAAGAATTTACCATTTGGTGTGTATTGCCCGGAAAACTCATCAAATGAATTTGCTTGTTCCGTGAAAATGAATTTGCCGTCTCCGGTTGGTGGGACAAGAAGCGACGAGACTTTTATGTTCGTATTGATGCTTCCTTATGGGCAGCCAGATACGGATTTTGCGATGGAGTTTTTGTGTGCTGGTGGTACGACCTGCTCGACGATATCCTCAACTTCGGAGGGTGTGGTATCCCCAAACATTGCGACAATCAAAGATTCACAGGTTGTGATTGATTCTACTGGTAGAGCGAATAATTTATATCGGAGGGTAGAGACTAGGCTAGAATCTTCCGATACGTCGTTCTCGTATCCTTATTATGCTATCCAAATTTTGGGTGGAAATTCCGGCTCGGTTTCGCCGCTTTCTAAAGATATGACAGTGACGAGCGAATACAACTTCTAAAACCAAAATCAGCCTTGAAATAAGGGGGGTTATTTCGAAGGCTGATTTTGGTTGCGGGGGTTCGATTTGAACGAACGACCTTTTGGTTATGAGCCAAACGAGCTACCAGGCTGCTCTACCCCGCGATGCACTTACGTATTATACACCAATTTTAGCTATTTAGCAAGCTTTTTTGCTGCTAGCAGTGCCGCGTAGTTAAAATGATTGGCTAGATGAGGGGTTTTTGCTAGATCTGAGACATTTAAATGTTGCCTAACGGCGAGAGAAAACTCTTCAGCGATGAGGCTGGCGTTTTGGGCGAAGATTGAGGCTCCGAGGATTTTTCCGTTTGGTTCGGTGATAATTTTGATAAAGCCGTATTCTGAATTATAGATTTTGCTGGCAGGTAAATCTTGTAGATAAACTATAGATTTTTTGGACTTCAAATCGTGAGATAAGATATCGCTTTCATTCATCCCGATGACGGCGACCTCTGGGCTGGTGTTGACTTTTCGGATGAAGCCATTATAGATTGGTGGGATTTTGGATCTCTTGATAAGATTTGCGGCGAGAAGGTCACCTTCGTAAAGTGAACGTTCAGTGGAGGAATCTGAACTATTTATGCAGTCGCCGACGGCGTAGATGTTTTTGGCGGTGGTCCTGAAGAAATTATTCACAACGATACCAGAACGTTTGTATTTGACACCGGCGTTTTCTAGTCCGATGTCTAGAGACGGCTCTGAGCCAGTAGCGAGAACTATACAATCTACTCTAACCATTTTTTCTTCGGCGTTTGAAGTGAATATTACGCGCTTTGAGACGTCGTCTTGCTCGATTGCTACAACTTTCGTGCTAGGTATTACCATGATGCCGAGTTCTTTTTCGAAGTAATCTGTAATTTCGGTGCTTACTTCTTTATCTTCGTGAGGGAGTAGACGATTTCCGCGTTCCATGATTAGAACTTTGGTGCCGAGTTTGGCAAAATATTCTGCGATTTCGCAGCCAGTGGATCCGCCACCGATGACAAAGACGAATTTTGGTAAGCGCTTGATTTTGACTGCCGTGTCAGGAGTAAGATAATTAACAGAATCTAGGCCGGAAATTTCGGAAGTTTTGAGATGTGAACCGGTAGCGATAATGAAGTTTGCAGCAGTGTATTTGGTGCTTCCTACTGCGACTGTATGATTGTCTATAAAATGTGCGTAGCCAGAAATGAATTCGACGCCGAGATCTTCCAAGTCTTTTAGATTTTTTTCGTTGATTTTAGCAGATATGGATTCTTGGTGCGCAACGATGGTTGGAAAATTGAAATGAAAATCTTGGCTACTGACGGCTGGAAGATTTTTGAAATTATAGTATGTGTGTGCAAAATTAAGATTGACTAGGTATGGGATGTCGCGAGTATTAGCATTAGCTCCACCAAAATGGTCGCCTTCTATGACGGCGACGTGTTTTTTGTTGGCGGCGAGTTTTACCGCGGCAGAGTACCCAGCTGGTCCACTACCAATAATAATATAATCAAAATCGTATTTTTTGCCCATCCTTATATTATTTTATCATAATTTATATAAACATAAGCCAAATCGGCACTATATTTTTTGAGTTCTTTGTAGACTATGCGGTCTAAATCTTTTTTAGTGATGAGTGTTTTTGATTTCAGGGCCTTGTTGACGTTTTTGATAGTGCAATCGATGAAGTCTTTAGCGGCCCCCTCTGGTATCCTAAGGCCGGAGGCGTGGAATTTGAGGGTTTTTTCGAGTGATTTTTGAGTTTTTTCGTCCATTTTAGAACTCCAGATTAATAATAATTAAGGCCGAGAGAATAAGAAATCCGAGAAAGAGAATTGAGCGTATGAGTTTTTTGTGCTTAGTGCGTGAGCGTTGAAATTCGGCGAGATTGTGGCCGGAGTAGAAATAAATATATACACAGAAAAGAGGGAGGACGACGGCGAGGAGGTAGATTGGGATGAGAAAACAGCCATTTAGAATTCCGAGTTCGGCGATTTTTTTAGCAACAAGGATGTATAGAGGCAGAGTAAAAAGTAGCTCTGGGATACATGATGAGATTCCGAAGCGGAAGATGTCTGAGCCTTTTTTGGATTTGTCGGCACGAAGAAGGAATTTTTCGCTGGTTTTTCTGGATATGAAGAGTGCCGTGCCGGTTTTTTTGAAATAAAATAGGAGATTTAAGATGCTTTCTGTGAGCAAAATACCGGCAAGAACCCAGTCAAAAATTGGGCTTTTTAGGTCTACGAAGTTTGAGATAACATAAAAGATAAATGAAATAATACTGAGGAGTGTTATTGTGAAAAATCCTGCGCCGAGAATGAATTTGATGCTGAGCTTTTTGGCTTTTTTGAAGCTATTTTTAGCAATGGCGGAATGGTAAAGGATAGCAAAAGCGCTTGGCGAAAGTTGCAGAAAAGCCTGGATAAGCATAGCAACTAAGATGATTATAACAGAGAGTAAAACGCTCATGCTTTAATTATAGCATATTGGAGGTTGCATTCCTAGGTTGCCCGTGATAGGTTCTAGGCATGAAAAAATTTTGGATGATTTTGATATTAGTGATTGTCGGTGGCTTACGGGCTGAAATAGCGTTTGCTGATACGGCAAGCCTTGATGATGGAGGGTCCAATATGGCACCGGAAGTTATGGCGCCGGAGATTTTTATTAAAGCGATAAATCCTGGATATACTATTGATGGTAAAAATAATGTCGGAGAAATGATAGAGATTGCCCGAAAAGATGATTCCGACGAACTGATTTCGCTCGCTAGCTTAACTGTAAGCTATACTACCTCTGGCGGGAAAGAGACCATTTTGGTGGAGTTTCCCGAGAACAGTTTTCTGGCTGGCGAGAGTATCCTCCTCCGTTTGGCTAGTTCACCAGATAGTGGACTAGCCAACCTGAATTATTCAAAGACGTTGGCATTAAAAGGCGGTCCATTAGAATTGAAATGGCGAGATGAACTGATTGATAGTGTTTGCTGGAGCGGCGGGACGAAATGCTATAGCGAGTTTAAATCTAGTAATCCTACGGTGCTGGTAAAACAAGGGGATGTGTATAGCCACTTAAGCATTGATGAGTATGCGGCGGGATATGGAGTAGATAATTATCTGGAGATGGGTAATTTTACAGAGGCGTCGGAACTTTTAACCGCGCCTGCTAGACAATGTGAGGGGTTGATTTTTTCGGAGGTTTTGAGCTATTATGCGGAGACCCAATCTGAACAATTTGTGGAGATTTATAACTCTGTAGCAGAACAGATTTTGCTAGACGGTTGTAAGTTGAGATATAAGAATAAGTTATATCCGCTATCTGGGATTTTGAAACCGGAAGGGTATTTTGCTAGATATTTATCAGATTTTAGTATAACGAAAAATCCGACAAATAGTGGTGTGATTGAGATTATTGATATAGATGGAGGGGTTGTCGATAAGCTGGAATATCCTAATGGGCAGAGGAAGGGGACGGCGTATGCTTTGATTGGGTATGATGAGTATGGTAAGGAGCTTTGGCATACGACTTATTCTCCTACCCCTGGCGAACCGAATAATTATCAGGAGTTTAAAACCTGTGAGGAAGGGAAGGTGATCAACGAGGAGACGGGAAATTGTGTAAAAGCCACTACGATAGAAGAAAAAACTTGCGAGGAAGGGCAATACCTGAACCCTCTGACTGGAAGGTGCCGCAAGATTGAGGCTGAATCGGCAGAGAAGACTTGCGAAGAGGGATATATTTTGAATAAAGAGACCGGTAGATGTAAGAAGGTAGTAGAGAACAATGGGGCAGACTATAGTCTAAAAGTTGAAAATTACGAGGAAGATTCTTCTTTTGTGGCGTTAGGGGCGGTGATTTTGATTGTAACGGCGGGTGTAATATATGTAGGGTATGAATTCAAGGATGAGATTAAAAAATTTTTTAAAAGGAGATGATATAATGAGAATATGGAAGAAAAAATTGCGACGATTAAGAATTGGCTGGGCACGGGTTCGATCAATATTTTTGGGTTACCCATGTCTGGGAAAGATACTCAGGGAATAAAGTTGGCAGAAGCGATTGGGGCGAAATTTTTGTCTTCAGGGATCATCATTCGCGCAAAAGAGGCGGAAACCAGACAGAAACTCTCGAGTAATGGGGCTTTGATACCAACAGATGTATTCTATGAGTGGGTGCTGCCGTATTTTGGTCGCGAAGATTTGAAGGATTATCCTTTAGTGCTTTCTTCGATTGGACGTTGGTATGGTGAAGAAGATCAGGTGATTGCTGCGGCGAGAGAGGCTGGGCACGAGATAAAAGCGGTGGTAATCTTGAATATATCTGAGGCTGATGTGGAGGGGCGCTTTGAGGCTGCGAAGACTTTGAACGACCGAGGTACGCGTGAAGATGATAGAGATTTGGCGACATTTAAGACTAGACTAGAAGAATTCCGTGTAAAAACTATGCCGGTGGTGAGTCACTACCATGAGCTAGGCCTACTAGTGGGAGTTGATGGCAACAAGACCAGAGAAGAGGTCTTCGACGAGATGGTCGAAAAACTGTACCAGAAAGCAAAAGCGCAAGATTAGCACTCTTGCATTTTGGGTGCTAATTTTGTATAATTAAGGTATGGAAATATCTGAGCGCCAGAAGCAAATTTTATGTCAGATTATAGAGGAATATGCTGAGACCGCAGCGCCGGTTGGCAGCATGACGATGGCGAAACTTTTTGATGTCTCACCGGCAACGATTCGGGCAGAAATGGCGAAGCTTGAGCAGTTTGGGTTAATTGCGCAGCCGCATACTTCGGCTGGTCGGGTGCCGACGGATGCAGGATATAGGTTTTATGTCAATCATCTTGAAAATGATAGAGAGAGGGCTATCGAAGCGGAAAATTCGTCAAGATTTGAGCGTGGTACGCATGCTCTAGAGGTGAGAGTGAGTTCGCAATCTCGTGCTGATTCGGCGATTCGAGGGGCGGTGGACGCTTTAGTGGACTTAACTGGCAATCTTGGATTAGCCACCATTGACGGACAACTTTACTTATCTGGGATTTCGAAACTTTTTACGCAGCCAGAGTTTTTGGATACTAGGCGAGTGCAGTCTGTAGCGAAGTTGCTCGATAATTTGGAGCCATGGCTAAGGGAGGCTGCTCCAGGGGAGGCTTTGAATATCTTTATCGGTCACGAGAATCCGATCGGCAAGAATTCAGAGGTCTCATTGATTATATCAAAATTTAGGTCGCCGTTTTCGGACAGAAGCTACATCGGTGTACTTGGCCCGACGAGGCAAAATTATTCACGCGTGATGGCGTTAGTCAGATACGCCGGTAATATGTTGGAGGAGATTTTATGAAACATCAAAAAGGCGCGGATGAAAGTTCCGCAAAAAATGCAGAATTTGAAGCAAGAATTTTAGAATTGACGGCGGATTTACAGAGGACGAGGGCGGATTTCGAAAATTACAGGAAGCAAATTGAAGCTCAAAAAGAAAATGAGAAGAAAGCTGTGAAGTTTGCGACTGTTTATAAGATTTTGCCACTTCTTGATGATATTGACAGGGCGATTTCGACTTACAGTGAACTTGCTCCGCTTGAGAAATCATTAGAGAAGGGTCTAAGAGAGCTCGGTCTTAGAAAGATTTCCTCTGATGTGGGGGTGGATTTTGACCCAGATTTACATGAAGCCGTGATGGCGGATGGTGACGGCGATAAGGAAATAGTCGCAGAAACTTTGCGCCCAGGGTATTTTTATGAAGACGAAGTGCTTCGTCCAGCAATGGTGAAAGTGACGAGAAAATAATGGCGATTGAAAGACTAGTCGAGCCGACGGCAAAAAGTGGCGATATCGAGGAGGAGAAGATTGAGATTTCTCTGCGGCCGACGAGTTTTAAGGAATATATCGGGCAGGAACATCTCAAGAGCAATCTAAAATTAGCGATTGATGCGGTAAAGAAGCGTAATGATGGTGCGACGCTAGATCATATTTTGCTTTATGGACCTCCAGGACTTGGTAAGACGACTATGGCCGGCGTGATTGCGCATGAGCTAGGGGCGTCGCTTCGTGTGACATCTGGACCGGCGATAGAGCGGGCGGGGGATCTGGCTTCGATTTTGACGAATTTAAAAGATGGCGATGTGCTATTTATTGATGAGATTCATCGGCTTAGGCGTGCAGTAGAAGAAGTTTTGTACTCGGCGATGGAAGATTACAAGCTTGATATTGTGATTGGCAAGGGGCCGGCGGCGCGGAGTGTAAGGCTTGATTTGCCTAAGTTTACTGTGATTGGGGCGACGACTAGGACGGGTTCGCTTGCGGGGCCGTTAAGAGATAGATTTGGGATTATTCATCGTCTAGAGTATTATAAAGAGCCTGAAATTGAGCAGATTATTACGCGGACGGCAGGGATTCTTAATACCGAAATTGACCCAGAAGCGACGAAGCTACTTGCGACGCGTTCGCGTTTGACGCCGCGTATTGCGAATAGGATTTTTAAGCGCGTAAGGGATTATGCAGACGTAAATGGTGACGGGATTGTGGATAAGAATATGGCGGAAGAATCGTTGAAGTTGATGGAGATTGATTATCTTGGCTTAGACCCAGCGGATAGAAATATGCTGGAGCTTATGGAAGAAAATTACGGAGACCGGCCGGTAGGGCTTACAACTATAGCAGCTTTGACAGGCGATGAGGCGACGACGATCGAGGATTATTATGAGCCATATCTATTACAGCTCGGGCTTATTATGCGAACTCCGCGCGGAAGAGTGATTACAGAAAAAGGTAGAAAACATTTACAAGAATCAAAAAATAAGGTATAATATGAATACTAAATAGGAGTTTTCATGGATGAGGGCTTAGTAAAAATTCGGCACGCTAGAAGTAAAAAAGATTTTCCTTTTCTGAAACTTGAGAACGATGAATATGTAGAATTTGCATTTAAGAGATCTAAAGTTTGGCTTTTTATGGTCTACCTTGGATTAAGTGTGTGCCTTATGCTGATGCTGTTTTCGTTTTTATTCGTGTTGATGACACCAAGTGTATTTAGCGAGATTATGAAGCAGCTTTTCTCGATCCTCTTCATGATTATTTTGATAATGGCTCTATTTGCAGGGTATTTCATCGGTGCGATATATAGAGGAAATCGTCTTTTTATTACTAATAAGCATGCGATACAGACAGTGATGCTTTCGCCGGCTTCTAAATCAATGAACATCATTGACCTTCCTTCGATTGAAGATGCGAGTTATTCGCAAAATGGCTTGGCGCAGTCACTACTACACTATGGGACATTGAGGCTTTCTACGATTGGTGACGAGACTACCTATACATTTAAGTACTCTGATATTTCTACGGAAGAGTTAAAGGCTGTATCTAAGTTGATTACGACCGCAAAAAAACAGAACAAGAATTCTGCTGAAGAATAACTATTGATTAATTTCTATTGGTCTTGATGTAGGCGTCTTCTTTTTCGAGGGTGGCCTTTAAGATATATTCTTTGCATTTGGCCTGAGCGCAATTCGCTGGTTCGTAAGAATATGAACTGGATGGATCGCCTAGATTTAGCCCGTTTGGGTCTGTCCATAGGGCAGGATCGATGACGGTGATGTTTTCTTCTGAGATGGTCTCTGGGTAGTAACCGCTGGTCTTATAGAAGCTTTCTTCTAGGGCGTAATACATAGCATTGATAGCGGTTTTGCGGTCATTGTCGCGCTCCATCGCATCAAGATTGGACTTCTGAACGAAGAAAAGAATCAGGAGTAGTGACGAGAAAGTCGCTACGACGATGAGTTCTAAAATTGTGAATCCTGATTTTTTCATAGTAATTTGTGGTGGTATACTATCCTAGTAATGTGGTGGTACCGGGTGGGATTGAACCACCGTTGGCGAAGCCCGCGTGGTTCCCAACTAGGGACGGTACACTATCCTAGTAATGTGGTGGTACCGGGTGGGATTGAACCACCGACCTCGGGCTTATGAGTCCCACGCTCTAACCAGCTGAGCTACGGTACCGCGCTTTTTATTATATCATAGAACTTTGCTTTAGCAAAGTATATTTGGTACGCCCAGGAGGATTCGAACCTCTAGCCTTCAGCTCCGGAAGCTGACGCTCTATCCAGTTGAGCTATGGGCGCAAAAATGGTACACCCGGAGGGACTCGAACCCACGACTTTCTGTTCCGAAGACAGACGCTCTAATCCACTGAGCTACGGGTGCAACTTGTAGATTATTATATCATGAAAAACGATAGGATTCAGTCGAATTATTTAGCTACACAGCGGACCGAGTAGCCGTTGCGGCGATCGCCGCTGTACACATAGGCGCTCGACCTAGTGAAGGAGTGGTAGAAAGCGTACGACGCCTCGACGGCTGTACTAGACCAATAGTAGCCGTACGCGTTGCCATTTCGGAACGAGTTACTGCTGTAGCCACCGGCGTAAACACCATAGAATGGAGAAGCGGTTAAGGTATCTCCAGTAGTGTAAGTGCTTTTTAGAGCTGTATACTCTGCGTTTGTTGGCAGCCGCCAACCCTTAGGACAAATGTCGCTCGTAGCTTCACCGGAGCTTGGGTTAGTACCAGCTGTAGCTGCGGCATATGAATAGTAGCTATAGCAAGGAGAACTGCTGCTTCTACAGGCTGTTCTGTTACTATTGTAGACATAGGCAGTAGCATTATCACTAAAGCCACTCGTACTAGAAGCTGGAAGAGTACAATTGTCAATGCCACCTAAATTACACCCTGCAGAGACGTTTGAGTCATCTGCGGTGAGTGTGGTACCACCAGCGAGGTCAAGATTCTTGGTCATCCAGACATTGCTACCGATTTTTGCTACCGTGTATGATTTACTATCACGAGAATCTGTTAAAGTATATTGTTGCCCTTCGGTCATGGAGTTGACCACGGCGGTCTTAGTGGATGAATCTAGCTCGCCAAATTTTTGCATCATACGGACATCTGCGATGGAATTGACTTGGTCGAGTATGCAACGGATAGGATAACCGTAACGACGAAATATAGCGGATGACGTATCCAAAGTAGACGAAGCATCAACTGAAAGTCTTCTCATTCTATCATCATCTACACGCGTAGACGACCAGAAGTAACCGTAGGAAGCTGGACTCTGAAGGCTAGCCTGACCATTGTTGAAGCTCCCAGAAAGAGGTGTCCTAAGAGCATTTACAAAGGCTGCTCTGTCATTAGAATAGGCAGTAAGGAGAGCTCCATATTCGCCATTGACACCACTCGTAGGCATACGCCAACCTGCTGGACAGATATCTTCGGTAGCATCGTCAGAAGATGTGCCATAACTTGTGCCATTACCATAGCAATAGCTACCAGCAGAAGCAGCACAGAAGTTATAGTATACGCCTATTTTGCCTGTACCAGATTGGCCCATAGCAAGAGACACCGTGGTATTTTTAGTCCAGTCACCAATGTCACTACTACCGCTAACGGCAATGAGTGGATCTGAGTAGCTATAGCTACTGGTCCAGTTAGTTACACCAGTAATAGCGTACTTGTCTGAAGTAGTTCCACCACCATTTTTGAGGTAGTTTAGAGTCGTATTTGAGGCATTAGTGTTAGTAGAGGAGAGATTTGCTTTCACCGTAGCGTTAGTAAGGTCTAGCGCTAAGTTATCTAGGAGCCAACATCTGTTATCTGCGAGTTTCTGAATAGTATATATACTATTATCGCGGTTATCATAAACCCGTGTTGCTGTGGTTGGGCAGGTAGCCGGAGTAACATTTTGCATAGCTAGTGATGGAAAACTTTCTTTCCCACTAAGCGTTAGTGTCCCGGCGCCGGAAACGGTTAAGGTCGTAGAAGCAGAAGAAGTACTAGCTACGGAGATACTACCAGATGTAGACCAGCTGCTAAACTCATAGCCTGAAGCGTAGCTGCCAGAAATGGTATAAGTACCAGCAGTTAAGTCAACGCTAGTAGTATAGTTAGTGCTATTTATGGTAACACCAGTAGCGTTGCCGGTTAGAGCGAGTGTAACGGTGTATTTGGCTGTCCACATAGCATAGAGGGTGATGGTGCTGCCGGTAGGGGTAAGCTGGGAGCCTGGGGCGTAGGTGGTGCCGGAGCATGAGTCTGTATTATTGCTCGTGGTTGGTTGGGTAGTGCACCAGCCGAGGAAAGCATAGCCGGAGCGAGTAGGAGTATTGTTTGAAATTGTGATCGGGTTGACGAAATTGGCACTGCCGGTCTGCTCGGACGGCATGTTTGAGACGGTGTCGCTAGTGTTCTTATTATAAGTGACGGTGTAGGAGGTGAGTGGATCGAGGACACACCGGATAGAGTAACCGTAGAGCCGGTAACTGCTATTCCGGGGATTGACCGAAGTATTGACGAACAGGCCGTACATGCCGTAGCTACTGCCACGCGCAGACGACCAGAAGCCGTCGCCCGAGCCCTGAATGCTCGCTGAACCATTATTGAAGTACCCGGAAAGAGGCGTTCTAAGGGCATTAACGAAGGCTGCATTATCGCTGGAATAAGCTGCGTAGAGAGCTTGGTATTCTCCACTATCACCGCCTGTAGGCATACGCCAGCCCACTGGGCAGATATCCTCGGTAGCATTACCGGAAGATGTACCTACGCTTGTGCCATCGCCATAACAGTAACTACCAGCAGAGGCAGCACAGTAGTTATAATATACGCCTATTTTGCCGGAGCCGGATTGGCTCATAGCTAGAGGTGCCGCGGTATCTTTAGTCCAGTCACCATTGTTACCAGTGCCGCTAGTAGCGATAAGTGGGTCTGAATAGCTATATGAGCTAGCATAATTAGGACTGCTTGTCCATTCTATTACACCAGTGATAGCATATTGGTCCGAGGTGGTCCCGCCACCATTCTTGAGGTAGCCTAGTGTAGTATCCGAAGCGTTAGTATTAGTCTCGGAGAGGTTATTCTTCACTGTGGCGTTGGTAAGGTCTAGAGCGAGATTGTCTAGGAGCCAGCATTTGCCATCAGCGAGCTTTTGGATGGTGTAGATATTATTATCACGGATGTCATAGACACGAGCTGGGGTGGTAGGACAGACGGAAGGAGTTACGTCTTGGATGGCTCCGAGGAGCTGTTCGGCATTATTGTATGGGTGAATCATTAAGTACTTTACTTTGCCTACATAGGTGTCTGATGGTTGTAACTTTGATGTCCTTACAGCATAGGAAGTCATAATGGAAGTACTATTATCTGGTGTGCTAGTAGTAGCTGGACTGAAGGATGCTACTTCTACGTAATTACTTGGGACATTATTATAATTAGAAAATCCATTCTTGATAGTGAGGCTGCTGGCTAGTGGTGAAGTATTGTCTTTAGAAATCTTCATGGACCAGTTGGATACATCGCCTGAAGCGGTACCGGTATCAAAGAAATGATTTGGATCTGTACCAATCATCTTGGTATTACCAAGCTCATTGCCTGTGAAGCCTACGGCATAGATGGAATAACCATTGCCGTCATTGCAGACGGTAGTAAGTCTAGTAGTACCAATATCTGTATAATAATTGCCGCTAATAGCATCTGCGGAGTGCTCGGATGATATCTCACTAGACATAGTACAAGCAGAGGCTGCGACTGTGACTGAGGCATTGACTGCGCGTGGTTCGGCATAGGTCTTGGCTTGGCTATATGACAAGGTGAGACCAGAAATAGTTGTGAGACCTAAAAGTGCAGATAGCACTAGAAAAGGTTTTGAAAGCTTCCTCCGGATGATCATGATTTTATGATAGCACGAGCATTTTGAAATGGCAAGGGTTAAATGCAAAATGGTTGAAAATTTTTTACACCTATGCTAAGAGAAATTACGATGAAAATACGGGAGTTTTTGTTTAAAAATTTGCATCAGTCGTGGTGCGTGGTGTTTTTCTCGGTGGGGGTGATTTTTGGTGTGGTGATGGGGTTGGTTTTTAGGATTAACTTTTTTAGTTCATGGTGGTTTTTGATTTTGGCGCTTGGTTTATTTATTCTCTCGTATCTAAGGCCGAAGCTTTTATTTGTGTCGTTGATGTTTGTTGCCGGAATGGTGGTGTCGTTTTTTCGTGTAGCGAATGAGCTTGCTGGCGAAAATTATGTGAGGCAATTTTTTTCACAAAATATAATAGTGTCTGGCGTGATTGATGGCGATGCGGAGACTGACGAGGCGGGGACGAATTTTAAAATTAAGGATTTGTGTTTTGGGGAGAGTGGGGAATATAAGACGGCAGGTAGTATATATGTGTCTGGATTTAGAAATTCTAAGATAATGCGTGGTGACACCGTGGTGCTCTCTGGTAAACTATCTGAAGGATTTGGTATATATGCAGGATATATGTACCATCCGGTAGTGAAGGAGATTTTGCATCCGGAGCCGGGAGATTTCGTGCTTAGGATTCGTGATTGGTTTTCTGGACGGGTAAGACAATTAGTCGATGAGCCGGAGTCTGATTTGGGTTTGTCATACCTTTTAGGAATGAAAAGCGGGCTTCCTGACAAACTTTCCGAGAGCTTGCGCGTAGTGGGGCTTACGCATATTGTCGTAGCGAGCGGGGCGCACCTTTCAATTCTCGTAGAGGTCGCAAAAAAGATTTTTGGGCGAGTGTCGAGATTTGCAGGGCTGTTGTTTTCGAGCCTTTTTGTAGTGTTTTTTATGGCGGTGGTAGGATTTACTCCGTCGATTTTGAGGGCGGGTATTATGACTTTACTTACGATTATTGGTTGGTATGTTGGGAGAAAAATTGCTCCGTGGCGGATAATTTTGATAGTGGCGGCAGGGACTTTAGTGTTAAATCCGATGTTTATAATAAATTTGGGTTGGCTTTTGTCCTTTGCGTCATTTGCGGGGATTATGATATTGTCACCAAAAATTACAGGTTTTTTCTATGGTGTGAAGAAGCCGGGATTTGTTGCTAATATAATAATTACGACGATTGCGGCGACATTCATGACGCTTCCGATAGTACTATATTTTTATGGGACAGTTTCTTTGATCTCGGTGGTGGCGAATCTATTGATTTTGCCTACTTTGCCGTATGCGATGGGTCTAGTGTTTTTGACTGGCGTAGCTAATGGTATTCCGGCGATAGAAACGATAATTTCTTTTATGGCGACAAAATTACTAGATTTTCATATTTTTGTAGTGAATTTTTTTGGACAAATGGAAAATTTTTTGGTAAAAATTGAGCCTTTTAATGGATGGGTGTTTTTGATTTATGGATTGTTGGTCGTTGGACTTTTGATTGGAAAAGTGATAAAATTAAGAGAGAATAAATATTATCGAGGAAAAAATAATATGTCAGGACATAGTAAATGGGCGACTACTAAGCGTCAAAAAGCAGTAGTAGACGCGAAACGCGGAGCGTTGTTTACGAAAATTGGAAACCAAATTGCAATTGCTGCGCGTGGTGGCGTAGATCCAGCGATGAATCCTTCTCTCGCTATGGTGCTCGAAAAAGCACGTCTTGCAAATATGCCGAAAGCAAATATTGAGCGTGCGATTGCGCGTGTGGCAGATAAGTCTGCAGCGGCGCTTATAGAAGAAGTATATGAGGCTTATGGCCCTGGTGGTGTGGGGATCGTGATTGAAGTTGCTACTGACAACAAAAATCGTACGATGCCTGAAGTTCGTCATACGCTTGATAAAAATGGTGGTAGAATGGCGGAGCCGGGCTCGGTCATGTTCCAATTCACGCGTAAAGGTGTAATTGAGATTTCTGAAAAAGGTGAGGATGCTTTGATGGCGACGCTTGAGGCTGGAGCAGAAGATGCATCTGAAGAAGATGATGGTATTGTGGTCTATACGGCGGCTTCGGATTTGATGAAGGTGCGCGCTGCACTTGCCGATGCTGGTCTGACCGTGACTAGCGCGGAGCTTTCGTATGTCCCAAATTCGTATGTCCCGGTAGATGGTGAAAATGCCGAAAAACTAGAAAAGTTACTTTCCTCGATTGATGATCTTGATGACGTGACGAACGTCTATACAAATGCAGAATAAAATGTTATAATTCCTGATGGAAGGGTGGCCGAGTGGTTTAAGGCACTGGTCTTGAAAACCAGCATACGAAAGTATCGCAAGTTCGAATCTTGTCCC
>CAMZFK010000009.1 GCA_947306055.1 uncultured Candidatus Saccharibacteria bacterium
CCATGGTGGTTCTTTGATTTGTACCTCTCTTGTGAAATTACTCTTCCTTAATATACATTGTAATATATATATATATATATGGTCAAGGGGGTTTTTGTGAAGATTCGTAAATTTCAACCCCCCACCTTTCTACCCCTGTTAGTGAAAATGTGGTATAATAGAAAAATGAAGATTTTAGAAAATGTTCCGCTCAAAAATCTCACTACCATGCGGCTCGGTGGACCCGCAAGATTTGTTATTGAAATCGAAAATCCTGATGAAATTAAAAAGGCCCACGAATTCGCCCTCACAAAAAATCTCCCGATTTTTGTCCTCGGCGGCGGCGCCAACACCATCGCAAATGACTCCGGCTTCCCCGGCGTCGTCATCAGAAATGTTATGACGGGCATCACCTGGACGGGTGACGCCACTTGGGGGACCCCCACCGAGCCTTGCGAGGATGGGGGAAAAGTGGCGGCAGGACCCGTCCAGATTACTGCCCTCGGTGGCACTACTTGGGACGACGTCGTCGCCTTCGCCTGCGAGCGCGGCCTAACCGGCATCGAAGCTCTCAGCAAAATCCCTGGCCTCGCCGGCGCTGCTCCCGTCCAAAACATCGGCGCCTACGGCCAAGACGTCTCAGGCACTTTTATCAAAGCCGACGTCTACGATTTCAAAACTCGCGATTTCAAAACCCTTTCAAAAGACGATTTCCATTTCTCATACCGTCATTCCATTATGAATACCACTGAGAAAAATCGCTACTTTATCATTTCTATTTTCCTAGAGCTAAAAAAAGGCGAGATGTCTCGCCCATTCTACAATTCCATCGAAAAATACATCGAGGAGCACAAGGCCACCGATTTTAGCCCAAAAGGCATCCGTGAAATCGTTAGCCAAATTCGTGCAGACAAGCTCCCAGATCCTAAAGAAAAAGCCAGCGCTGGCTCTTTCTTCAAAAATATCTACCTCACCGAAGAAGAAGCCAAACTCGCCGAAGAAAAAGGCTATCCTGTCTATCACGGCCATGATGGTTTCAAAATCAATTCTGGCTGGCTCATCGAAAACGCCGGCCTCAAAGGCAAGCTCCTCCACGGCATCCGTGTCAACGACAAAGCCGCCCTTGTCCTCATCAATGAATCCGCCAAATCCTACAACGACCTCGCCGCCGCCCGTGCCGAAATCACTAAAATCATCAAAGAAAAATACGGATATACCCTCGAACAGGAGCCAGTCGAACTATGAAACTACTAGACGGTCAAGAACTCGCCGGATTTATCAAGGAGCGCCAAGCTTATCAAGTCCGCACAAGTAAAACCACCCCGACACTTCTCATCATCAGAGACAGCAACAATCCAGTCATTACTAAATATGTCAATCTCAAGATTGAATATGGCGAAGACATCGGTGTCAAAGTCATTGATTTTCAGGCCAAATCCACCGACGAACTTCGCGAAAAAATCCTTCAGGCCAATCAAGACGCAAATATTCACGGTATCATTGTCCAACTCCCAATCTTAGAAAAAGACAAGACCGACGAGATCACTTCCCTCATCGTCCCAGAAAAAGACGTCGACGGCTTATCTGGTCATGGCGACTTTGATTCCGCCACCGCCACAGCTATTAATTGGCTTCTTACCGGCTACGATATCAAATTAAAAAACCAAAAAATCGCCATTATCGGTCGCGGCAAACTCGTCGGTGCCCCGCTTCTTAATATGTGGCAAAAATCTGGATTAGACGTCACGATGTTTCACCGCGGCGACACGCTAGACGCTCTGATAGACTACGACGTCATCGTAACCGCCACCGGCAAACCCGGTCTTATCACTTCTGAGCTAGTCAAACCAGGTGCCACTATTGTCGATGCCGGCACCGCATCAGAAGACGGCGTTTTGAAAGGCGATGTATCTGAAGAAGTAAGGAATCGCCAAGATCTCACCGCCATCACGCCAAAATTCGGCGGCGTCGGGCCACTCACTGTATCTTGCCTCTTTGACCACGTCATCCGCGCCAGCCTAAAGGCCTAGAAGCCTAGAAAGCCCCCAGAAGCCTAAAAATCTAAAAAATCTCCGCACCAAAAATCCCCTCCATACTTTCGCACGGAGGGGATTTTTTAACCACCCGCATTTCTAGAAAACCTAGTAGAATGCCTTGTGAAGCGGTCGTTTTAAATGCAGACGCTTAACTTAAAATTTCTTACGGCTAGCAATAGCGTAACCAAGAGCAGTAGTTACTGCACCTGCGCCAAGAGCAACACCTGCGATTTCAGTAGCACCAGCGTTGACGATTTTATTAGTATTACCGCCATCTTTTTGTCTACAGTTTTCACGAGTGTCGTTAAACATGACAGATGCATCGTCCTTGAATACTTTGGATTCTACCGTAGCACTTGCCCAGTTTACAAGCTGGTTGTAGCCACAGGTAACATTTTTATCGACAACCTTAGCAACGAAACGAACATACGCATTAGCGTTAGTGTTGTAATTACCAATGTTGATACCAGTAGTAGTTACAGTGTTATCAGCAACACGTACACCGTTTTTGTAGGTAGAGCTATAGAAGTAAGTAGAATCAGCGACATATTCCAAGTTATCAGGAAGGATGTCACGGATCATTACATTGTTAACCGTATGGTCAAGCAAGTTTACATACTCGATTTGGTATTGTACATACTCACCGAGGTTAGCATCTACAGACTCACCAAATTTGTTACCATTTGAAGAAATCGTACCATCATCAGCGATAGTAACCTTTCTTACAGTAGTAGCAACCTTAGCAGCCACAGATTTGTGAACCTTTACTTCGATAGTTGCAACACCATCATAGGTCGTACAACCAGGAATTTTACCATCAAGTGCGCTATAACCGATTTTTGCACCAGAGATGATGATATCATCAGGAAGGGCAACGGTACCAAGCACAGCGTTGGTATATTTAGCAGAACCCTTGACATACTCAATATAGAAGTCGCTATCAGAAACTAATTTGACTTCATCCCAGTAACGAGCTGGAGTAGAGTTAGTAGAGTTAAGGTAGCCAATAACATTGTGGCTAGTAGCAACCGTGGTAGGAAGGGAGAAGGTAGCAGTTACGTTTTCAGCAATTGCACCCATACCCTTTGGGTTATTGTTGTGAACATAAAGACGGATAGTATAAGTCTCACCATCTTTTACGTTGATTTCGTTGGCATTCCAAACGTTGCTCGTAGAAGAGCTAAGTTGAGCACCTACGAAGTTTTTCTCATTACCGATTTTACCATCGGAGATAGAGTTAAAGGTAATGGTATTACCAAGCACACCGCTCTCGATTTGAGCAGCAGTATAGCTTGCACGACCATTACTAGAATCGCCCCAAGCGTTTACAACTTTTGGAGCTAAAGTAGCACCAGCTACGATAGTAGTCGCAGCTACTGCTAACACACTTTTATAAATTTTATTCATAAAAATCCTTTCTTTAATAGTTATTAATGAAATTCAATTTATTAATTAATATTTTTTAGCTTAAACTTTACGTTTTTGCCAAGGTTGCTAGCCGATTATTAAATTGTTAATTTTCGTCTGCATTTGCAACCGAATCGTCTCAAATTTCAAAACTTGGTGAAGCCCGGCAGCATAAAGCTGCCGGACCATAAGGTACTGAAGTCTTAAGGCTTCACCGCTTTTGCTATAGAGTATTACAATTAGTCGTCGGGAGGACCTTCCCAAGGATCCTCTGCGACGTTTGTAATCGGAGCTACATCGGGCGAGGCTTTCTCGTTACCGTTGGCATCTGTGCCAGAAGCTCCGATCTTCTCGACCGCTGTTTTGTCGGTGCCCACGACTATATTCATGGGTGCCGATACTGTGGCGCCCATATTAGTGCCAGCATTTGAATGAATGTTGGCGTCCGCGGGTGCCGAGGTTGACGGCGTATTGCTTTCATCACCGTATTTCGTGGTGATGTTAGCAACTTCCTTGCCCTTCATTGTATTGTCGTACGCATCCATTGAAGGGTGGAAGTTTGATGACTGTGGTGTCTCCACCGCATCAAACCAAGCTCCAACACCGTTGTTGGTATCGGGACCAGGCCCAGGATCATCGTTCGGTCCTACGAGTCGTCCCTGAGTCCCATTTTGCTTGTCCTTAGGGGACGGTGTAACAACGGGACTCGGGTCAGGTGTAGGCGTCGGTGTCGGGTCGGGGTCGGGGTCGGGATCAGGCGTAGGCGTCGGTGTAGGCGTCGGTGTCGGGTCAGGGTCAGGTTCAGGTGTAGGCACCGGCTTGACTATACCAGTCGATGTCTTTTTGACGTTCCTTACAGGAACGTAACCTCGCTTAATATCGAGGACTACCTGAGTCTGAGCCGTCTTATTCTTGGCGTTGTAAATATCGTAATTAAACGCCAAGAACACCGACTTCCTGTTGGTAGTCTTCGGAAGGACTATAACCTCCGGTATACCTGTTACGGTATACGGATTCGCATACATGATGTCCTCCTGGACCGTCCCCTCGAAAACTTCGATGCTTGTCGCTGTATTGCTTATAAAGTCTAAGTATGTGTTCTTCTGAGCTTTATAAGCCGCCTTTGCTTCCGGAATATCTACGCTCCAGAAAGCAATAGAGTCATTAATCAATTTCGCCCAACTGCTTTCTTCGTTGGTAAATTGACCAACAAAGCGTGTGCCAAGCTGATAATCAGACTCTGCTGCCGTAGCAGCGTAAAGCATCGTGTCCTGCTTTAGCCTCTTCTTGTAATCCTTGAAGTATACTTCAGGATCAAGAAGATTGATACTGGAGTCTTTCTTCTTCTCCAGCGCCAGTTTGTCGTACTTCGAGTAACCGAAGTACAAATCATTTGTGGGGTCATTATCTTCCTGCATTGAGGGATTGTAGAACGCAAACCAGCTCTTCGCCGGTTCTTCTTCTACCACCTCCTCTGCTTCGACGAGTACTTCGGAGCTCGCATCAACGACATCGCTGTCGCTGACAACGTCTTCCATGCCCTCGTCTTCGAGGTTTTCTGCTGCCGGTGCGGGTACGGGTGCAGGTGCGTCGTCGGCTATTGTGTCAGCCTCTGCAACATCAGACATGCCTACATCCGCCGGAAGACTGTCTGACATCCTCCAGCTAACTACGAAAAAAAGTGTCGCCGCTATCGCGATGATAGTAGCGATAAGGACGATGGGTCCAGCTATGCTGTACCCTCTAGCGTCCTCCTCCTTCTTTTCCTTGTCCAGATTCCCTTCGTCGTCTTTGTATATCTCATCCAGGCTACCATCGAGAATTGCTCGATACCTAAACATACACATATCGAAGAAAAAGAATCCAACTGTACCTACAAGGCATGCCCAAGGCAATGCTTCGATGAATCCGCGCCAGAAACTACCGGCCTCCATGGTGGGGCCAATAGCTGTAACACATACAGTATCCATTACCCAGTATATGAATAATGAACACAGTGAGAAACAAATAATCTCTCGCAAGTTTTCACCATACCTATGCCAAAAAATAAACAGCATTACTACCTCACCCAAGAGGACAAGGAGCATACATATTGCTGCTCCTACAGGTACTTTAGAGTTGAAATAATTAATCAACCCGAGGCTTGCTCCGAAGAGCACCGCGAGTGAAATCCGTTTCCACCCCAGGGTCGCTACGAAGCCCCTCTTCTTGAGGATTTTCCTGAACTTCTTGTCTCCATTAGCATTAGAAGCACTTGCTCCTACTGAGAGAAATAACATTGTGACGATTGCCATGACTGTCGACATCACGGCTACGATGATTGACGACCATTTTAAAGCCGCCTCGAAAAAATTCTGTAGCATAACACTACCTCCTTTTTGTTTTGTAAGGGGGCAGCGCCCCCCTGGATCTGGGAACTACTACTCTATATGCAAAAAACAGGTTTCAATTGAAACCTGAGATGATTCGGTTGTTAATGGTCTTCTGCTTTGAACACACACTCCAAAACTCAGACTATTTACATTGTATCACACTTGCTCATTTTTGTCAATAGTATTATAATGTTTTACGCTTATGGTAAATGTTTATAAAATAAAAACCCCGACACAAAGTCGAGGTTTTTAAAAGTTGTCGTTACAAAAGCGGTCTCAAGCTTTATCGGCTTTGCCCTTTTTAGGATTAGGAGAAGAGCTGGACTTGGCTTTATCAGCCTTGTCCTTCTTGGGAGCAGGCTTAGACTTGGCTTTATCAGCCTTGTCCTTCTTGGGAGCAGGCTTAGCCTTGTCGGCCTTGCCTTTCTTGGACTCGGTCTTGTCGGTCTTGTCGTCGGCCTCAGTAGGCTCCTCCGGAGTAGGCTTTCTGAGTTTCCTCAGCATAGCCTGGTATCCAGGATTATCCTTCTGGCGAAGCTCCTTTACTATCTCTCCGTTGACGTACTCGGCGAGGACAGATAGCCATTTCTTGTTAGGTTCCTTAACCGGCGCGAGAAATTCCGAGGTCAACTTCCCTGTTTTTGCATCCTTAAACGCCCAGCCAATGCCGCTGAACACTGCGCCGTAGATTTTACCTCCGGCATACGTGTCCACGTACTTAGAGATAATCTCAGCAGGCGCCATTCTTTCTATGGGTGCAAGCCCAAGTTCTTCGGTGGTAAAATTCTTCCTCCGACTAAGCACATCAGAGATACCTCCGAAGATACCCCATATTTTGCGGCTGGCGCTCCTCTTACGGTCGGCCTTCGCTGCCCTCTTATCCTCTTTCTCAAGCTGACGAGCAGCCTCGGCCTCCGCTTTCTCCTGCTCATTTTCCTTTACGCGCTTCTTCACGCGCTCCTCGAATTGAGCAGCTTCTTTCTCCTTACTCTTTTGCAATATGCTCTGTTTACTCATATAATCACCCCCTTGTAGTAGTATAGTTTTAGTAAACAGAAAAAATTAAAGAACAACTATCTTCATTATAGCATACTTAAGCATAAAAGTCAATATCTACACAACAACTTGCTTTTTTATGCAAAATAAACTATACTAGTCACATGGTGGGATTAGCTCAGATGGTTAGAGCGTCTGATTGTGGTCCAGAAGGTCGTCGGTTCGATCCCGATATCCCACCCCATAAATGGGTGCCAAAAACGACGAGCCAGGCTATGCCAGCGGTTCAGTCTTAAAAACATTCCACCCCATAACACAAAAAAGCGGGTATAGTACAGTGGTTAGTATGCAAGTTTTCCAAACTTGAGATGAGAGTTCGATTCTCTCTACCCGCACCAGAGAAATAAAAATAAGCATTCATGCTTATTTTTTTGTTTCTCTGGAGTGGGGCCGAGAGAAAACTTTCTCTCTACTCGCACCAGATTTACATACTTTTGGCTTTTGGGCCGTTTTTTATTGCATTGTTCGCAATGCCAGATGACGTATACCCACCGATATTTTGACGATTTTTATCAATCTCTCGCCTCTTATTAAAGCTCTGCGCCGAAGTCGCTCCCATAGAAGCACCCTGCATCTTGCCATAAGCAGAGGAATGAAAGATATCCTCTTTTTTATCCTTCATCACGTACTTCAAAAGTGGATTTATGTTAGCCATATCGCACCCCTATTTAGGAAGTAGTAAAAACGCCACCGTACCAGCAGTCGCCCCTAGGATAATCGTCAAAATAATCGCAATGATGAACCCTACTCTTGAGTCCTTCTCTGGTTTCGCAATAATCGTGACCGGGGCATGCGCCTCTTCTTCCGAGACCACAATTTCCTTAGTGTAAACATTCTTAGACAGAGGTCTTTTTACGACTTTTTCCGTATTCACAAATGGGGATTTTATCATATATGGAGGCACTGCGCCAGGCTTAATCGCCTCTTTAAATTCTTTTTTCTGCGCACCAGCAGTCTTTTTTACAACCCTCTTCCCAGTAAATGGAAGTTTATTGCCAACCTTTTTGGACTTCACAGCGGTCACATCATCAAAAGTCTTGCCCGTCGCTGGCTTCTTGCTATTAGAGAGTGGACGCTTGTCTACCTCTGTCTTTACGAATTTAGGATTCAAATCTTCAATCACGCCATATTTTGGCATCTCACGAGGCTTAGGAGTGCTTACTTCTTTACGTTCTTCAAAAATCTCATCTAATTTTAAATCATCAAAAGATATCCCAGACATGCCACCATCAAACCTCTGAGGAGGAGTATCCACCACAACCGGCTTTTTAGCGCCTTTTTTGGCGTCATGCGGCACAAAATCTATATATCTTTTATTCATCTCTGCACTCTCTTTGCTACGTCAATTATATCAATGAACTGGCTAAGAATCAAGGATGAACTCCCAGCAAGAAGCCCATTTACGCCCGGCACGGTCAAATACCCGCCCGCATTTGAAGGATTCACGCTACCGCCAAATAGTACCGGCATATTCTCTGCGGCTTCCTTGCCGTAAAGCTCCTCAATCGTCTTGCGAATTAATTTCACGACTTCGTCGACATCGTCTGGTGAAGCCAATTTTGCGGACTTTGCACTAGAAATCGCCCAAACCGGCTCATAAGCCACAATTACCTTATCTAAATCTTCCTCTGACACTTCTCTGAGGCCACCTATCAATTGGTCACGAATCACATCTGCCGTCTCACCAAAAGCTCGCTCTGACTCTGTCTCGCCAATGCAAAGAATCGGGGTAATCTTATTGCGGATCGCAGCCTCAACCTTTTTCGCGATCATCTTGTCATCTTCACCGAAAAGATATCGCCTCTCAGAATGACCGATGATGCAATAGTCTACTACCCCATAAAGCTGCGTAAAAGAAGTCTCTCCGGTGTATGCTCCATAATCACGATAAAATGCATTTTGCGCCGCTAATTTGATTTTGTGTCTGTCAACTTGCAAGGAGAGCGGCTGCAATGCCATCGTCGATGGCGCCACTACGACCTCTACATCTCTATAATTAGGAAGTTTTTGAAGTAATTTATGGAGATAAACAGAAGCCTCTCCGACCGTAAAATTTAATTTCCAGTTGCCCACAATATAAGTTTTCATAATACGATTATATCATATAATGCTATAATTAAATTATGAAGAAAGTTCTAGCATTTGATATCGATCAAACTTTAAATATCGCCAAAACCCCTATTGACGATGAAATGGCAGAATTATTACTCGAATGCCTAAACCATTTCGAGGTCTGTCCAATCTCTGGCCAAAAATTCGATCAATTTTTAGTACAAATCGTCAACCGCCTCAAAAACCCTACCAGCGAGCAAATCTCGCATCTACACCTCTTCGTAGCCCAAGGTACGCAATACTACCGCTTCGACAAAATCAACAACGATTGGAAAAAAATCTACGATTTCCCGCTTACAGACGAGCAAGTCGCCAAAATTTCCAGCGCGCTTGAAAGTTCCGCTCGCGAGCTTGGCCTCTGGGAAGAAGATAAATTGCAGCCTGGCGACAAAATCATCGAAAATCGCCTTTCTCAGGTGACTTTCTCTGCTTTAGGGCAAAAAGCCGACACCGAAGCGAAATACGCTTGGGACCCTACCCTTGAAAAACGCCGCAAAATCATCGAGAAAGCCAAGCTCCTAGCCCCAGAATTTGACTACGAAATCGGTGGCACCACCTCTATCAATGCCTTCACCCCGGGCATGAATAAGAAATTTGGTATGACTCACCTCTTAAAAGAGCTAAACGTCAAAAAAGAAGATGTCCTTTTCTTTGGCGACATGACTTCCCCTGGTGGCAATGATTACCCAATTGTAGAAATGGGCATCGATACTATCACTGTACGAAACCACGAAGATACCGCCTACGCTTTGCGCGGAATATTGTCGATAATATCCTAATATGCTACAATTAGGTTATGCATATCTTAGTAGTGGGCAATGTCTTAAAAGATGTCTATCTTAATATAGACTCTCGTACGGAAAATTTCGAACAAGACGAATCCGGCACCAACTGGCTAGATTTGGGTTTTAATGCCAGTCAACATCATTTCTTTAGCCGCAGCAGCAACTTCGCTGGCGCCGCAATCTCTCTTGAAGTTCTCTCTAAAATGGGCCTTTCTGCTAGTATATCTGATTCAGATTTTCACTTCGACGAGTCTGGCCCAGTATCAGATACCACCGATGAAGCCCATCGCTATATTCTCACCTCTGATAGCGGCGTTACGTATTTTGTGCCAAGTGAGCCTAAAAAGACCTCTTTTTCCACCCCGACAGAGCCAGTAGACTATCTTTTCATCGACCGCTCCGCCAATCTCACCCCTAGCACAGTCGACAAAATCAACACTTTCATTGATTATTCAAAAAACACCAAACTTATTCTCTATCTAAAAAACGACCAAGACCCGCTTTTCCTCTCTCTTGCCCATCGAGCAAATCTCATTTTTCTTGAAAATAACAGAGGTAATTCGGAACATTCAGACGCGCTCGCTTCGCTATTTGACGACACTAAGAAGACGACAATTCTCTCTCAAATTCCACCAGAAAATATCGTAAAAATCACCGACAATCAGCTCTCTTATATGGACACCGCTGAACCAATCTCACTAGAACGCATCGACACGATGACGCACCTCTCTGCATTTTCTATTGCTGCTGCCACGATTTTGGGAGCAAAACTCATTGGTCGCTCGATGGAAGATAGTCTAAAACTCGCACGCATCAACGTCGAAAATTCCACTCTTAATTCATGTTTAACCCTTTCCGAGTTGGACACCATTGCGACAAGTGGAGCTACCGAAAACAATCTGGAACTTATCGCCGCGAATCTTATGTTGCCAAAAAAAGGCATCCTCGCCGCTGATGAATCCGGTGGCTCTATTAAGAAAAAATTCGAGCAATTAGACATCCTCGATACTTTCAAAAATCGCCATATTTACCGCGACATCTTCCTCACCACCCCAGATATCGAAAAATATCTAAACGGTGTGATTTTGTTCGACGAGACCGCTAAGGACCATTTAGCCAACGGCCAATCCTACCCAGACTACCTTATCTCAAAGCGCATTATCCCTGGTATCAAAGTTGACCAAGGTCTAGAATTTTACACTGATTCCATCGAGACCTACACTAAAGGCCTGGCTGATTTATCCTCTAGATTACGTGAATATTACCAAATGGGCCTACGCTTCGCTAAATGGCGCGCCGCCTTTCACCTCACATTAAACAAAAAAGGCGAAATCGTCACTCCTTCAGCCCGTGCTATCGAAGAAAATTGTCACATTCTAGCAGAATACGCCAAAAAATGCCAATTCGCGGGGCTTGTACCGATCGTCGAACCAGAATTAGTCTACGATGGTGACTATGACATCGTAAAATCAGCCGAAGTTACTTCTAAAATACTCGACGAATTATTCAAAAATCTCAAGACTTTCGGAGTGAATCTACGCGCCTGCATCTTGAAGTGCAATATGGTACTCGCTGGGAAACAGCAAAGTCGCCAATCTACCCCTGAAGAAGTTGGCAATGCCACCGCTAGAGTTCTTAAAAATCATGTCCCGGCCGAACTAGCTGGGGTAGTATTCTTATCCGGCGGCCAAACCGTCGAGCAAGCGACCGACAACCTTTCCGCCATCATAGCAAATGGCCCATTCCCTTGGCCAGTAACTTTCTCCTTCGCTCGCGCACTCCAAGACCCAGCTCTTTACACCTGGGCTGGCGATGACGCCAACATCGAAGCAGCTCGAAAAGCCTTCTTCGAACGCCTCGTCAAAAACACCGAGATTCTCTAACAAAAAACCCTCTTTGATTCAAAGAGGGTTTTTGATTTCTAAAGTTTTAGGCTTCTTTAGTAGCAGCTTCTTCTGGCTTTTGGCCATTATCTGCTGGGACGTCTGCAGCTTCTACAGGCTCTGTCTCAGCCTCTGCCTCACGTGCAGCTGCTTCAGCCGCTGGATCATAAAGCGATGCCACTACCTGCTCAGGGCTAAGCTCCTTATCGGCAAGCTCAACACCTTTTGGCAAGACCAAGTCAGCAATTACGATTTTGTCTTCTACGCTAGAAAGCTTCGATGCATCAACTTCAATTTCCTTTGGAAGATCAGCTGGTTTTGCTTTTACTTCGATTTCCTCAATTGCATGAGTCATTGCAAAATGATAGATCTTTGAAGCATCCGAGGCCTCGAAGTTTACAATCACGACTGGAGTAGTAGCAACCACAGCTTCGCTTGCGGAGATTGCTTGGAATTCTACGTTCATAATTTTACGAGAAACTGGGTCGACCTGTACGTCCTTCACGATAGCAAGTTGCTTCTTGCCAGCGATATCAAGATCGATTGGAGAGTGGTAACCAGCCCCATTTAAAACTTTTTCTGTTGCAACATATGGAGAGCTAGCGAGAATTATGTCTTTGCCACCATAAACTACCGATGGGATTAGTCCGCTTTCTCTTAGACTCTTCAACTTCTTGCCAGTTAATTCGCGCTTCTCTAGCGCCAATTTATATTCAGCCATTTTATTCCTTTTTTCTACTTATTTGCTATATTTTATCACTTTACCATAAAGTTGTAAAGCCTACCTCGCTTATTTTTTCAACATCCCACCCCTAAGACGCAAAACTTTATAAATCCTCCTAAAAGTCATGTCAAAACTATCATAAATTCTAACATTACCGCCAAAAACTTTTTTTAAATCCTCTTTGATATCATTAAATTGTGCACAAGCCAAAATTATCTCCTCGGTTTTAAATTTTGCATCCTCAAGCGTTTTCGTCATCCGACCAATTTCTACGTCGGTCAGCTCGCCATCGTCAATTTTTTCTGGCCATTCATCAAGCGTTAAAGTGCATACGTCTCTATGCATTTTAAATTTAAATTGATAAAAATTTATTGTCCTTGCAACTGCTTTCGTCGTCAAGATTAATACTTTTTTCTTCACGAAACTATCCGGCTCTTTCAAAGAAAAACCTACGAACTTCTGATTTTTGTATTTTCTCTGGAAATACTTTAGGCTCGTAATACTAAGCAAGTGATTGGCAAAAACGATCAAATCTACATTACCTATGTATGGTTTCAGACTATTTTTCGCCACCTTCCTTGCTTCTCGTGCACTTTTCAAAATTTTCTCAGCGTTTCGCCAATCTATAACCCTGATTACTTCTACCGGCAATTCTTCTTCTATTTTATCCGCAAAAAGCTCCCCACCAAAACCACTATCAAAAACCACAACCTTAAGCATCCTGTTCCTTTCTCCTCCATCGCAAATTTTATCACGGTAAATGTCAAGCTCTTTTCAAAAAAATCAAAAATGCTAGACATCTGTCCAACATGTCTAATTCCGCCTCAAAAAATTGGATTTTTCACAAAATATATGCTATAATGAATCTCACGGGTGATTAGCTCAGTTGGCTAGAGCACTTCCTTTACACGGAAGGGGTCAAAGGTTCGAGTCCTTTATCACCCACCAGGGGTTCGAATGGAGCGAGCTTTAGCGAGCGACATCCCTCGCCCCTCATCACCCACCAGAATAAAAAATAGACCCAAAAGGTCTTATTTTTATTTTCGTATCTTTTTTGTTACGTCAAATTTTTCCATATATAGCCCGAGCATCAATCTCGTCTGCGCATAGAATGCTGCAAGCGACTGGTAAAGAATAGACGTCACCGGCATCAATGCCCACTGCAGAATCATCACTATATTTTTGCCCTTCCTATATTTTTCTGGGCGCTTCGGCAACATCCTGAAAGACACCAGAATTGATACTATGAGACCTGCAAGAGCAAATGTCTCCACTAGACTTACAATATTTGGCAAATTGTATGCCACCATCGTGTGCGAAGATAAATTCATAATCATCGGCACCCAACCGCCAAACGCCACGATCGGCGCCAAAATAGCAAGTGTTATATGGCCATCAAGAAGCCTCCAAAACTTCGGGAAAAGCACCCAAAACGACACAACGCGTTTTTCGCGAGACACAAACAATCTCGACCCCACATACGCAACATCCGAAGCCCCATAATACCATCTCCTCACCTGTTTGAACTGCGCTTTGATAGTCTTCCACAATGTCTCATCCACTACCGCATCTTGATAAATCGGAATCCGAATCGGAAGTACCGCATAATCCCCGCTAAAGAAAAACAAACTCCGCCAATATTGATGCCCGTCCTCAACAATCGTCCTCTTACTCCAAAAATTCATCGCCTTTAAGGCTTGTAGCGGCTGCGAATGTGACGCAAAATTCCTTAGCGAATGTGGTCGCATTGTCGAAATCACATTAAAAAACGAATTTGAAAGCGCGATGACACGAGTCGGCGCTGGCGCATCCCAAATATTATTCATAAAAAGCGACACCGGCTGATAACTAAGCCTCTGTCTATTTGGATGAGTAATAAACTCATATGCCACCGAATCAAGATATTCTTTATGCATTTTGTTGTCGCTATCAAGCGACGTCACGATTATATCCTCTATCGGTAGATGTTTTTTCTCGACATATTCAGCTAATACTTCCCCAGCATAAGTCAAATTCGGACCTTTACCCATGACTTCATTGGGTAAATTCGCCGGATGTTGCACTAGTAAGAACTCTTTAAAAATCCCCTTATATTTCTTCGCTAATTCTTTAGCGACTTTTTCCATTTCCTTACCACCACGCTCCTCATACGCCAAAACAAAAATGATTTTTTCATTAGGAAAACTCGAATCTTTTACCGCCGCGATAGACGGATCCAAAATTTCTATACCCTCATTATACGCAGTCATAATTACCGCGTGGATAATCTTCGATGCTTTCGGGTATTCACTCTCCATCGCTGCCATAAATTTCAAATTTTCCACGTGCTCAGCAAAATGATAACTCTTAGAATCGTCACCGTGCAATCTTTCAAACGCATCATGTGGGTTTTCTAAATCCTCTACTCTCTTTCGCCAATCTACGCGCTCGGCCCATTTAATCACTTTATACCCTTGCACGGTACGGAAGGCTACCACGATAGCTTTTACTAATGTCGAAGCGATTATGACAAATAAATAAATCGCCCCGAGCACCGGGTCAACCCACGACAAAATAAATAGTAAAATTATCGCGCCATAAGAAATCAACCCCGGCAAAATCTCCAAAAACCGGTAAAGCGGTGCCCTCTTCCCCTTTGGTATTTCCAAATTTTGCCGCATCCTACCCTTCCCCTAGTAATCTTCCGAGCACCACAAAAGACCCAAAAGTCAAAACCATCGTGATTACCAAGAAAAATTTCGTCATTCCCGCTCCACGTTTATGGAAAACTTTAAAAGCAATCAGGTTATGGAACACGCCAAAAATCAACCCGAGTAACACGAACGCAAATAACTCAGTCCAAACACCATCGCGATACCCTCCAATATCACCATAACCAATTTTTATCACGGAACTTCCTGGGTTCAAATTTATCATACCAAAAAGCATCAACGCAAATGACAAAATCACATTTATAGCCATAAATACCAAAATCGAACGTTCGCTTTGGTAAATATTTTTTAAATCTTCTTTAAAATTTTTCATCTTTAATTTTTATTAACTACTTTTTCTACGACTGTATTCACGTGCTGAATAAACATCGTGCCGTCCACAATACCCACAATACCCACGAGAACCATCATCCACCCGACCAAGGACACAATCGCTCCCGTATTGAATGTTACAAATATGCCAATTACTAGCATTAGTAATGACAAAACCATCATATAACGCCAGACTGCAATGCCAGCATTTGCAAGCTTCGCTGCGGTATTTATCCTAATTAATGAAGCGTAAATCACTATTATGCCAATCACTACCCTAAAAACGCTTGCAATATTCTCTCCCATGGCAAAAGCTACAATCCCAATCAAAATCGAAACTACACCGGCAAGCAACCTATTATTAAAGAAATCTTTCTGTCCTTTTTCCATAAAATAACTGATAACTTGAAACCCGCCCTTCACCATAAAGAATGTGCCAACGAGATAAGCTAGAATCTTTACAATCGTATCTGGCCAAACAACCAAAAGAACTCCTAGAATCAAAATTAAAAGCGATTCAATGATTGATGACCAAGCCATTTTTTTGATGTCGTCACCCACTTGCCCGACAGGACGCTTGATTATCTCAAATTTAGCCATGTTTTCTCCTTTTGATTATTATAATTATAGCACATTCGTGATATAATGGAAAAGTGCCGATGTAGCTCAGTTGGTAGAGCAGCTCATTCGTAACGAGCAGGTCACAGGTTCAAGCCCTGCCATCGGCTCCAGCAAAAAGTAATTGAAAAACTCCTTCTGAGGACCATATGCTTGGCCGCTCGCCGAAAGGCGCACGAAGTAGCGGCCGTGAGCGTGTCCGAAGAAGGAGTTTTTAATTACTTTTTACTATTCAACCGATGTAATAGCTTGGACCTTGCATGCGACGTAAAGATTTTGTCTAGCCACGACGACTTCGGCGTCTGATTCTTCGAAGTCAAGATTTCTACGATATCCCCTTGTTCAAGCTTTCGATTGAGATTACTCATTTTTCCATTTATTTTTACACCTATCACATGGTCGCCAATTTCCGAATGAAGTCTATATGCGAAATCCAGCGGCAACGCCCCCTTCGGAAGATCAATAATATCGCCTTTCGGAGTATACACAAAAATCTTATCCGCAAAAAGATTCAACTTCAACTTCTTTAAATCCACCTTTTTGCCTTCGCGCAATCTCGCCGCTGTCATTTGTAACTCCGTAATCCAGAGCAAGTTTGTCGGCAAATGCTCGATTTTGCCTTTTTTATAATTTTCTGTTAATTTTTGCTCATTGTAATAAAAGCTTGCAGCAAGACCTCTCTCTGCAAACTCATGCATCTCTCTAGTACGAATCTGAAATTCTACAACATGCTTATCTTTCGTGATAATCGTCGTGTGCAAAGACTGATACCCGTTTTGTTTTGGCATTGCAATATAATCTTTGATTCTGCCGCCCATCGGCATATAAAGTGAATGAATCACCCCAAGCACCAAATAGCACGTCGTCACATCTTCAACTATCACTCTAAGCGCAGTTAAATCATAAATTTCATTAATATTCTGGTCGTGCTTTGCAAGCTTCTTATGCAAAGAATATACCGACTTCACTCGTCCAGAAATTTCGAACTTAATTTTTTCTTTCTTTAAAGCTTCCGTAACTTCGCTCTCAATCTTTTTTAAAGATTTTTCCGCAGATTTATTATATTTTTCAATTAAATCCTTAAGGTAGTCGTATCTTTTTTGGTCGACATACTTAAATGCTAGATCCGACATCTCCACACGGAGAAGCCCCATGTTAAGCCTGTCCGCAAGCGGAGCAAAAACTTCCAAAGATTCTTTTGCAATCTTTTTCTGCTTTTCTGGCGGAAGCGCCGAAAGCGTCCTAAGATTATGTAATCTATCTGCCAATTTAATGATCAATACTCGAATATCATCACCAAGTGCAATCATCAAACGCAAAAAATTATCTTTCGTCTCAGGAAGATATGTATCGATATCTCGCATCCCATTTCGCGCGGAAGACAATTTCGTCACGCCATCTACGAGAAACGCTACCGATTCTCCAAATTCTCTCCTTATTTCATCCAAAGTCAAATCCGTATCTTCGACCGTATCATGTAAAATCCCCGCGATAATCGTATCTTCATCCATCCCCCATTCTTCCAAAATCTTTTTTACCGCTAAAGGATGTACGATATATGGCTCACCGGTTTTACGAAATTGCCCCTCATGAGCCTTTTTCGCGACTTCTACTGCTCTTTGTATTCTTTCGGTATCTTTTTCCTTCATATACTAGGATAATTTTTTGATTAATTCTTTCAAATCTTTTTCGGTCTTACACTTAAAAGCTAGTGTCTTACCAGTAATCTTAACTACACTGCCATACTTCGCACTCAAAGAATCTTCATCTTTATGGTATTGATACTGTTTGACCAGAGCCGCTGATGATTTCTTTTTATTGTCCGAAAAATATCTCTCAACTTTACGTGCAGTCCAACCCTCTTTTACAATTTTTGGCAAGACCTTCTTAATCGTCTCTTCATCAGCAGAAACAAGCGGACGCATTACACCTTCGCTTAGCCTCTCTTTTACCATGATTTTCTTTGCTTCATCTGGCAAATTCAAAAGTCTCAAAGTCCCTTGTATCGATGCTTCGCTCTTACCAACTTTTGCTGCAATTTCTTCTGCGCTCAAATTAAATTGGTTTTTAAGCTTTGCATACGCCGTAGCAAGCTCAATCGCATTCAAATCCTCACGCTGAGCATTTTCGATAATCGAAATTTCCAAACGATTTTGCGAATCAAGCGTCCTGACAATTGCCGGAATTTTGTCTAGACCTGCAATCTTAGCCGCACGCCAACGTCGCTCGCCCGCCACAATTTTGTATTTGCCGTCCTCTCGCGTCACTACGATCGGTTGCAATACGCCGTGTTCCTTAATCGAGCTAGCCAAAGCTTCAATTGCTTCTGCACTAAATTCACGACGTGGCTGCTCCTCATCACGCACTATTTCGTCTAATTTAATTTTTTTAAGCTCGCTTGATACCCTGTCTTCATCTGCAGTCAAATCAAATTCTTCATCCACTAATTCAGTTGGTATCAGCGATTCAAATCCGCGTCCTAAACCTTTTTTTAGACTCATTTTGTCCTTTCTTCCACTTCTTTAGTGAACTCTTTATATGCCTTCGCACCCTTACTGAATTTATCATAAGCGCCCACCGGCACTCCATGGCTAGGAGCTTCCGCAACTCGTACATTGCGTGGAATCGTCGTCTTAAAAGCCAAGTTCTTGAAATACTTTTTAACCTCTTCGAGCACCTGTATAGAAAGCGACGTCCGCTTATCATACATAGTAGCAAGCACCCCGAGCAGTTTGAGGTCTGGATTAGCCTGCTTCATCACGAGCCTCATAGACTCTAAAAGCTGCGCCACGCCCTCAAGTGCATAAAATTCCGTTTGCACAGGCAAGAGCAAATAATTTGAAGCAATCATACCATTCACAGTCAAAAGCGACAGTGACGGAGGCGAGTCAATAATTATATAGTCAAATTTATCAGAAACTTTCCTAATCGCGTCACGAAGACGTACAAATTTCTTTTGCATACCAGTAATCTCTACCTCGGCATTTGCAAGCTCTGGTGATGTCGGAGCAATATAATAATTCTTGTATTTCGTCTCTCGAATCGCTTGGATCATCTCGGCCTTGCCTAAAATCACATCAGTCATCGAGACGCCAAATTTTTCATCATTTTTGTCGATACCGAGCCCACTAGTAGCATTTCCTTGCGGATCAAAATCCACAAGCAAAGTCTTCTTCTTATCTTTGGCAAGATAATACGCTAGATTAACCGCGGTAGTAGTCTTACCGACGCCACCTTTTTGATTTGTAACACATATTACCTTCGCACTCATAATAATATTATTATAACATAAAAATAAGCCCGATTGGGCTTATTTTTACTTATTAACCGATTTTTGTAATTTCAATCTCGGAATATTTCTGGCGATGACCAGTCTCAGTATGAACACGCTTCTTAGAGTGGTAGCGAATCACACGAACTTTGTCGCCCTTGACCTCTGCTGTCTTCACCTTCGCCGAAACCTTCACGTCTTTCACCGTAGGTGTACCAACCATAGTCTTATCACCATCAATGAGAAGCAAAGCGTCAGTCTCGAGCTCTTTGGTGCCTTCCGGGAGGAGGTCCACCCGTAGGGTCTCTTTTTCCTGGGCAAGATATTGTTTCCCGCCAACTAGGATAACTGCTTTCTTCATATTATTCCTTTATTAATTCAATATATTATAGCATACAATTTACTTTTTGTGAAGACGTAAACGAAGTTTTACTGTCTCGAAGTTAATTGCATTCTTCTGGAAAGTCTTGATAGCTAATCTTATCATTATTGCGGCCATTATACTTACCTCTATCAGACCAATCGTAAATTCCACTCCACCGAGTGTGCCAAACCCGCTTCTCATCATTAACGCAATCGGTGCGCTAAGTGGGAAATAAGTCAAGAAATACACTATTGCATTTGGTTCAGAAGCGAAGAATAGCTGCATGAAATAAAGTGGAAATACTATGGCTATAATTGCTGGACCAATGAATGATGACGCATCACGCGCCGTTGAGACTAGTGACCCCACAAATGTACAAGTACCCGCAAAGAATAGCACTGCCGCAATAAACAATATTATATTCATCGTGATAGCCACCGGATCAATCACGATAGAATCAAGTATCATGCTTATAAACTGATTGTCGCGATTCAAGAAAACTAGCGCTAGCACTGGTACAACAAAAGTCACAACCTGCACCGCACCGAGTGTCATCATGGCGATAATCTTACCTATAATCAAATGTTTCGCCGTAACAGCCGTCAATATCATCTCGCTCACTCTATTTTCTTTTTCTTCTACAGTCGCCATCAAGAATCTATTGCCAAATAGTGTAATAAACATAAAGAATACCACTAGTATAGATATCGGTATCACCGCTTTACCAAGCGCATTTTCATCTTCCCCATTAATTGTCAATTTGTTATCGACAATTTCAAAATTACCCGTAAGCGAAATCACATCTACCGCATCTACTCTAGCTGCCGCATTTTGAGCCAAAATCCCTTTTAGAATATTTGCATCGAAATTAAATAAATCAAGTCCTTCAGAGACATGATAAAATTCGGCTTTTTTGCTTTCTACAAAATCACTTGGGATATAAAAATACAAATCAAACTCGCCACTTTTTACATGCTCAATGCCATACTCTTTATTACCATTAATCACATATGGCGTATTAGCAGCCAAAATCCCCGCATCATCGGTGATAGCAAGCGTAGTGTTCTCGTCAATCGTCGGGTTCGTATTTACTTCTTCTGAACCAAAAGTAAAACTTATGAAATAAATAAACCCTATAAGTAACGGCATCAGGAGTATCGATGCCCAAAATGACGGTTTCTTTAATTGTCTAACAACCTCAAATTTTGCGACCTTTAGAATTGGACTATTCATCTTTACCTCCGTAGATATCAATAAATATCTGGTCTAAACTCTTATTATTGAATTCTTTTTTGATGTCTTTTATTGTGCCATACGCCTTGGCTTTACCATCTTTTAGCAGTAAAGCTCTGTCGCATAATTTTTCTACTTCATCCATATAATGCGTAATCAAAATCACAGCTGTACCCTTTTGATACAATTCATCAATTATTTCCATCAAAAGCCGTCTATTCATCGGGTCAAAGCCCTTTGTCGGTTCATCAAGTATCAGAAGCTTCGGATTATTCATGATTGTGATACCAAGCTGGACCTTTTGCTGTTGCCCGCCAGATAGTTTCTCTAATTTTTCGTCTGCCTTATCAAGTAAATCTACTCGCTTCAGATATTTTAGCGACCATTCAAGAGGATTTTTCAAACCTTTTAGCTCGCCAAAATATACCATCGTGTCGATTACTTTTTCTTTGCGATAAAGTCCCCTCTCTTCCGGCAAATACCCGATCACCACATCCGTATCTTCTGCATCATATTTTTTGCCATCGACCAAAAGTTCGCCCGCAGTCGGCTCGTATAGACCGAGTAGCGCCCGAATCGTCGTCGTCTTACCGGAGCCATTCGCACCTAATAGCCCGAATATTTCCCCCTTCTTTACATCGAATGACAAGTCACGAATCACCGTCTTGTCACCAAATTTCATCTTGAAATTTTTTACCTCAACGATATTACTCATACATATATTATATACTAAAAATCGCCAAAAATGGCGATTTCCTACTGGTAGACCTAGTAGAGTCGAATTGGAACATAATCATATCGGATATGTACCGCATCAAAGGTCTACTGACTGTATTATATCCTACAAACTACATTCCTAGAAGTAGTAGAACCAGTATGGCTACAATGTAAAAAAGAAAGAGAGTTTTCCATCAGGTGGCGGCTCCCCACATAGCAAGCCACCCTGTGGTAAACTCTCTTGGTATTATTTGTTTAATAGTGAAGAGATTTCAGCTTTAACTTTATCTAAGTCGCTAGATGTCAATAGTGGGATTAGGTCGTTAATTTCATCTATGCTTTTATCCCACCACTTGAACTCTTCGAGCAGAGCTATTAACTCTTTATCAAATCTTTTACGAAGTACCTTTGCTGGGTTAC
>CAMZFK010000010.1 GCA_947306055.1 uncultured Candidatus Saccharibacteria bacterium
CGACTTTTGGGAAGTCGAGGTCGCAGGTTCAAGTCCTGTCACCCAGACCATTTTTGTTTCACAAAAACATCAAAAAGCAGACTTGGCAGCCTACGGCAGGCAAGTCCTGTCACCCAGACCACAAGGTTACGAACAAAAAGACAGCTTGCTGTCTTTTTTGAGTAACCGCAGTGGGCTTTTGCTTTTGCGCATGCAAAAGCAAGCCCCATTTTTGTTTCACAAATTATTTATGCCTATAGTATTCCACGATATCGTCAGACGATGTGGTAGGGACACCTTTTTTATAGATATACGGCCAATATTTACATACGCTACCTTTAGCAGTATATTTAACACTTTTACCCTTTTTATCAGCAACCTCAGTCACAAGTTCGACGTGACGAGCCGTCATTGTCGATTTTTTGATAAAGACTACAATGTCTCCGCCTTGAGTGTCTTCACTTTTATCTATCTTCTCGTATAAATCTGTCCTCGTTGTCACACGTTCATAGATCGGAATCGGATGATTACCCATTTCGCTATCAATACCAGAATATCTATAAACCGTTCCGAGGAACATCGAACAGCTCATCGCCTCAAGGCGGCACTCGTGCTGAGTCTTACCAGTAGTATCATCAAAGATCTTCCAGCTGCCATCTTTCTTTATGTAGTATGGCTCAGTTGGCACAGACGCAGCAATATTGACCGCCGCAGCCGCTGCGGTATACTCGCTTGTGGCTCCAGCCGTCGCTCTAGCATTTCGTTCATCCGCAGTTCCGTCATATGGCCAAGCAAGCGTATTAATCGTGTTTACTAAAATGTCTTTTGTGGTCGGTCCCGCTTTATCCACTTTATCTGCTTTGTCTACTCCCCCCACCTCGTCTGTTTTATCTGATTTGGCTGCCTCGTCTGTTTTATCTACTCCATCTTTCGTCTCAGAAGTTTTCTCATCTGCCTTACTTTTTTTACTCTTCGTCTCAGAAGTTTTTTCATCTGCCTTACTTTTTTTACTCTTCGTCTCAGAAGTTTTTTCACTGGAAGATTTTCCACCAGGCAACACACTCTCAATTGCTTCCATCACTTTGTCTACCACTTCCTCTACTACTTCACCTACGTCTTCCGACTTAGTATCGGTAGGATCAGCTTCTTCATTGACGCTTTCTTCGTCTTTTTTGTCAACAGACTTAGGAATAGTGATTTTTGCAACAGATTCTGTAGCCGTAGTCTTTTCATCAGAACTTGAGATATTAGTCGTGCTCTTTGTCTTTGTTGTAGTCGTTTTCGTGCTACTCGTCTTCGTGCTAGATTTAGCTTTCTGCTCTTTAGTAGAGTCATCTTCCTTTTTAGAACTACTATCATCTTGAGGTTTCTCCGACTCGCCATCCGACGGAATAACTTCAGGGAACTTCTCTAATTCGCCATCAGACGGAATAACTTCGGGAAACTTCTCTAGCTCACCATCCGAAGGAATAACCTCAGGAAATTTTTCTAACTTACTATCTGAGTTATCATCTTCTGATTTTTTATCCGTCTCTTCAGCGGACTCGTCTTTTTTCTTCTCGCTATTATCTTCTTTGCTGTTTTCACTTTTTTGCGCTGTTTTTTTGGTGCTAGCGCTAATATTTTTTTTAGTATCATCTTCCTTTTTTTCTTCGGCATTCTCCTCGCTAGTGCTAATATTCCCATTCACCGCGTCGATCACGAAATTTGTAATCGCAAATGCAAACGCACAGATAATTAGCCCAATCACCGCGTATAATATAATACTCTTCGCTTTCTTAATATTCTCTTGCTGACCACCAGCCATCATATACTTCGCGCCGCCAAATATTATCATGATCACAGAAATCACGCCCAGAAGACCAACGATTACTTTTATAATATTCCCAATCGAATCTTCAACCCTCGTTGCAGTAGTATTATTTACAGAACACCCCGCTGCAAGCCTAACCGCCTCTGGGACACCCGTATTTTTACAAATTTCACCCCGCTCAGCCGCGGTATAATAATATTCATTCGGCGACTTACTAGGATTATTTGCTTTACAATCTTTAATTGAAACATTTTTCAAAGTAATCTCATTAGTGCCAGTAGTAATCCTATAGCAATAATCCTCTTGTTTTCCATTATTTTTATCAACCTGAACCAACACATCTTTTGACTTATACCAAAAATCATTTATTTTCCCGCCCATTACAAGCTGCGTGTGCGAACTCGACATCGTACTATCAATCGCAAGCGTAGCGTTATTGCTTCCCACATGAATATATAAACCATCTTCACGGACATTGCTAGCAAAAGTCGATTCACCAAAGAATATCCCACTAACAGCAGTCGCGATAATTGCTGTAAATAAAATTTTAACCAGTTTATTCATAATCATACTCCTCGCATCTATACATTTCACCATCCATCGTAAATACATACGACGAATAATCTACGTAGTAATCCTCGCCATCTTGTGACACAAAATGAATCGTCTTGCCATCAAAAGTATATATACCGGTTTCTGCGCCCGCACCAACCTGTTTATATAGCCCATCCTCAACTTTCACAAGCGAATCTTCAATATCAAAAGGCTCTCTAATATATTCGTATGAATCATTTAAATAAAATATCTCATCTTCCACCCTACAATAAATACTTAGCGCACTAGCAAGATTCTTCTCATCCTTGTCCGTATTATTTTTATTAGTAACAATTAGTGATACAATAAGCAATACTAACGCCACCACGCCAACCACTGCGCCAATTATTATAAATAGTTTTTTCTTGTCTTTCGAGCCAGTCTCAGGCGCATAATTCACGCCACTCAAGAAGGATTGCTCAAAATTACTATTTGTCTGACCATTATCCATAAGCCTATTATAACACAAAAATGGTAGGTTTCCTCGCTCGCTAGCTCGCGAGTTTGCCCTTCCATTTTTTATGCCACAGGCATAAAAAATGGTCAGGGTGATCAGACTTGAACTGACGACCTCAGCGTCCCGTTCGCGAAGCGCGGGACGCTCGGACATGCGACACAAAAATGGTCAGGGTGGCGGGACTTGAACCCGCGACCTCAGCGTCCCGAACGCTGCGCGCTACCAACTGCGCTACACCCTGATTCCCCCCATTATATCACAAAACCTAATCTTCCTCAGGTATAATCGCGAGATGCGCTTCCTCGAGCTGCACCGCATCTACTGTAGACGGGGAATTCATCATAAGATCCACGCCATTGCCATTCTTAGGGAACGCCACAATATCACGAATATTTTCCTCATCTTCAAGGATCATAAAGATTCTATCGAGCCCAGGCGCACAACCAGCATGCGGTGGCGCACCAAACTTAAACGCCGAAAGCATTCCGCCAAATCTCGCTTCTACATATTCATTATTGTACCCGAGAATATTAAACACCTTGTACATAATCTCTGGATTATAATTGCGCACTGCCCCAGAGGCCACCTCATAGCCGTTCATCACCATATCGTACTGGTCTGCCACGATTGCGAGCTTCTCCTCATCAGTTTTTGCAGAAGTCAGAGCCTCCATTCCGCCCTTTGGCATCGAAAATGGATTGTGACCAAAATCTAGTTTCTTGTTTTTGTCATCCCACTCATAAAATGGAAAATCTACAATCCAAGCAAGCGCCACTTCCGCATTATCCTTGAGGCCAAATCTATCTGCAAATGAAATACGAAGCTGCCCCAGAACCTTATTTACTTTTTCACGCGTATCCGCACCAAAGAATACAGCATCACCTTCCATGGCACCAGTTCTTTCACGCACACCATCAATCTCGGCTTCACTCATGAATTTGAGAATTGGCGATTTCGCCTCACCCTCACTATATAGTATATAAGCAAGACCACCTGCGCCAAGCTTCCTAGCTTGCTCAGTAAACTCATCGATTTCACGGCGAGTTAGCCCAGCACCACCCTTTACGAGAAGTGCCTTCACGCATGGCTGTTTAAATACCTTGAACTCTGTATCAGCAAACACATCCGTCAAATCAATCAACTCCATCCCATAGCGGAGGTCTGGCTTATCTACGCCATACGTATCCATAGAGACAGTGAATGGAATCCTCGGCACCGTGTCACCCTCTGGAATGTATTTCTTTGCTACCTCAGAATTGCAAACCAATTTCTTACCTGCAAATTCCGTTGCCAACCTCTCATAAAGTGGCTGAATCTCGCGGCGTACTACTTCACCATCTTCCACGAATGACATCTCAAAATCTAGCTGATAGAAATCACCGTAAAGCCTGTCCGCTCTCGGGTCCTCATCACGGAAGCACGGCGCAATCTGGAAATATTTTTCCACACCACCCACCATGAGGAGCTGTTTAAATTGCTGCGGCGCCTGTGGCAAAGCGTAAAACTTCCCAGGATGAAGCCTCGAAGGTACCAGGAAATCACGCGCACCTTCCGGCGAAGAGTTAGCGAGAATCGGAGTCGTAATCTCTGTGAAATCATGCTCGTACATATAATTTCGAATAAATCTATAGAATTCAGAACGACGCTTCAATCTTTTCTGCATCTTTGGACGACGGAGATCAAGATAACGATATTTAAGCCTCATTTCCTCAGAAGACTCCAGCCCATCATCATGTGTATTTACCGGCAAAGGCTCCGAACGATTTAACAAAGTCAGCCCACTTACGACCAACTCAATTTTGCCCGTAGGAATATTTGGGTTTACAAGCTCCGGCTCGCGCTCGCGCATCACACCAGTAGCCCTAAGTACGAATTCATCACGCACACTCTCGGCCAACTTAAATGCCTCGGCCGTCTCTGGCGTCACCACTAGCTGTATCACTCCGTCAAAATCACGTAAATCAATAAAAATCAAACCGCCATGGTCACGACGAGAGTTTACCCATCCCTCCACGGTCACTTCTTTACCTAAAAATTCTTCCAATTTATTCGTTGCAATTTTCATAGTCTAAATTATATCACTCTTAGGCTTCTCTGGCAACTTCCACTTTTCCCCATTTAACTCTTGCTTTTTCTTGCATTTTTTGATATAATAGATACTGTCGTTTGTAAAAATCCCAAGATCCGAGGCTAGATCGAGCGAGGTGGGCTTGTATAGGTCGTAAAACGATAAACATTAAGGAGAATATTAGATACAATGCGTATCAAAAGAGCCAAGCGTTCGTTAAAACGCGAGGTAAAAATAGCCCCTGCCAAATGGCAAGAGTTTATTGAAATATAAATAAATCCCCCGAAGGGGATTTATTTTATTCTTCTCCTAATTTTGCCTTCACTATATTTTTTATAAGTTCTGACACTTGGTTTCCGGTCAAAGCTTTATCCCAGACAATTTTTTGTCCATTTATGACAACCGAACCACCGTCTTTACTGCTAAAGTCAAGCAACTGCCCATCAATGTAAAATGATGGAGTGCCACTAACCCCAATACGCTGCGAAATACCCATATCAAAGCTGATTTTCTTGCTAACCTCAGCCGAAGCAATGTCTCTATTAAACTTATCTAGATCACCATTTCCACCAGTAACCTTTTCGAAGTACTTATTAAACAATGCCGTCCGCTCTGAGCCAGAAGCAGATTTCCATTCAGATTGATTGTTGAATAATTCGTCTGCATACGCTTTCCAATACCCTTGAATTCCAGCAGCTTCAGCCGCAGACGCCGCCGCCGTCCCATTTTTATGGTAGCTCAAAAGATAATTACGATACACAATCGCAAGCTTGCCATCAAGCTCTTCTACTATTGCATTCATGCGCGGATTCGTCATCGCACAATATTCACATTGAAAATCTGCATATTCATAAATCACCACTGGCGCATCTTTTGAGCCCTTTACATGGTCACCGATGTTTCCATTATCTTTAGTAGGCTCAATTATAGAATAAAAATTATAATCGTTAAAATTTGTCGCCTTATTATTGCCATCAATCACCAAAAAAGCAGCAACCGCCACAAACGCTATAATAGCAACCATGGCAACAACGCCAATTTTGGAATAGCCTGTAAATTTCTTCATATAACTCCTTTATAAGTGTTATAATTATTATAGCATGTGGAATCGAATAATACTAAAAATTCTAACTTTTCTAGATTCGCGCCTCGAAAAATATCGGCCAAAACAAAGCCCTAATCTAACTCTTAAAAAGCCCGAGAAATACACCCCGAAAGACCTCGCGGACTTCATCGACATCATTAAGCGCTCCCCGGAAAACGTTTTATCCAAAAATGACAAGAATCGCATCGCCGCCGTAATGAGTTTCGAATCCCATATCGTCAGCGATTTGATGGTCGCAAAAAAAGACATGGTCTTCGTAAACGAAAAAGACCTTCTCGGACCATTGATGCTCGACAAGTTATATAAATCCGGCTTCACGAATTTTCCAGTCGTAGACAACGACAACAAAGTCAAAGGCATCATCCACACCGAAGCCTTAAACGCTCTCGAAATCAAGAAGACAGACCGCGCCAACAAATATATGGACTCATCTGTAAATTATCTCCATATGAATGATTCCCTCAAATTTGCCGTCGAAGAAATCGCCCGCACAAACGCATATTATTTCTTAGTCTTAGACGAAAAAGACACCCTAGCCGGCTTTTTCACGGTGCAAATCTTACTAGATTACCTACTTAAATAATTATTTAAATCTAATCAACGAGCGTTCCCAAGCTTCAGGATAGTAATCAAATCCTAGAAGCATCGCAATTGTCGCCGCCAAGTTACTAAGCCCTGGCTCTTTCATTTTTACTAGTTCGTATTTGTCGCGATTTTCCGTATTATCATAAAATATACAAGGCACCAAATTTAGCGTATGTGAAGTCTTCGGGGCTCCGTTACTGTCCAAAAGCTCCTCAGCATTACCATGATCCGCCACGATTATCATCATCCCCCCGAGCTTATCCACCTCTTCGGCAATCCTCGCAAGCGACAGGTCAATCGCCTCCATCGCAATCATCGTCGCACCTATATTTGCCGTATGCCCGACCATATCCCCGCCAGGGTAATTTAGCCGCACAAATTTAAATTCTGGCATTTTATCAATCACCACATCAGTTATTTCAGCCGTTTTCATCCATGGTCTAGTATCAAATTCTTGCGTGTCAGACTCTATCTCCACAAATTCCTCACCCGGAGCTTTTTCATAACTATTACCATTAAAATAATACGTTATATGCCCGAACTTTACCGTCTCCGAAACCGCAAGCTCAGGAATTTCCCTCTTACCGAGATATTGATTTAAGGTTTCTTCTATTTCGATCGGCTGGACCAAACGGTGCTCTGGCACGTGTGTATCAGAATTATACTCGGTCATTCCCACAAAATACACTTGATCTGGACGATAATCACCACGATCAAAATATGGAAAATCCCAATAAGTAAACGCCATCGCAATTTCAATCGCCCGATCAGCTCTAAAATCAAAATAAATCAACGAATCGCCTGGCAATATTCTTCCTACTGGCTCTTCATTTTCATCCACTATCACAAATGGCGTCAAATTTTGATCCTGGACATTCGGATCAAACCTACGCAATATACTTATCGCTTCCTCTGGCGTCTTGAAATAATATTTCGCCTCGCCTTTCACCATCATATCAAAACCGCTCTTTACTACATTCCAGTCATTCTCATACCGATCCGCAATGCACACCATTCTCCCGCCACCAGAAGCAATTCTAATATCTACATCTTTGTATTTTTTTACAAATTCATCAAATCTTCTAATATACATCGGCTCAGACTGCGGCGCCACATCACGCCCATCAAATACCGCGTGTACGCGAATCTTTTTTACCCCTTCCGCACAAGCTTCCGCTATCATTTGCTCCAAGTGTTCAATATGGCTATGCACTCCACCATCCGAAAAAATCCCCGCAAAATGTAACGTCCCACCATCCAAAGCTCTCGATATAGCCATTTTCCAAGATTCAGACCTAAAGACCTCGCCCGAGTCAAAGGCTTCGTTTATCCTTGCTAGGCCCTGCTTAATCTTCTGTCCAGAGCCAATCGTGTTATGCCCGACTTCGGAATTTCCCATTTGTCCATCAATCAAACCAACCGCTTCACCTGAAGCGTTCAAGGCTACGTGCAAATAATTTTTTGCCACCCTACCAAGAAACGGCGTCCTTGCTCTAGACACAGCATTGCCCGGCGCATCCTGCGCCAACCCTACTCCGTCAAGAATAGCAAGCACAATCGGACCATTATACATTTTACGCCCATCCATATCGTATATTATATACTAATTCAATTTTAAGCACAAGCATTATAATAAAATCTTAAGATTATAGTGCCCTTCAGCTTCTAAAATCCATTTATTTTCTGATGCAGAACTTTCTTATATGCCTCAACACCAGGCTGATCAAACGGGTTCACTCCAAAAAGTTTCGCACTCACCGCACAAGCAAGTTCAAAAAACATAATCAATTCACCAAATCCTCGTTCGTTAAAAGTCGGCACCGCCAAATCTAGTACCGGAATTCTTCCCTCAATATGCGCGATTCTGACTGCTTCTACTACTTTTGCATTCAAATCATCCGTCGGAAAATCCACGATCGTCTCAAATAAATTCCTTCTACCATCTTGCATAAATTGCCCCAACGAATGTAGGTCCGTCGAATAAATCACTGACGTCGGCAAAATTCCTTGCTTTTTCTTCCCCTCCGATTCACCAAAAAGCTGTTTAACCCATTCATTAAAATACGCCGTAGACGGTTCAAAGCTCGCAAATACTTCTGTATCATAACCACGTTTGCCTAAAATATATCGCATCCATGCATATTTTACGGCCGCCTCAGGGCTCTTCAAAACCTGCGCCGCACCAGACAAAAGCTCATCCACATCTACTCCAGCCACCACGAGCGGCAAAAGCGAGACTTCCGAAAGCACCGAATATCTCCCACCTACATTATTTGGCACGGTAAAGCACGTATATCCCTTAGCTACAGCCTCATCGTGCAACCGTCCAAAATTCGCATCGGTAGTCGCATAAATCCGTTTTACAGCCTCAGCCTCGCCATATTTCTCTATCAATTTTCGCTTAAATTCCTTAAAAGCCACCGCCGGCTCTAAAGTCATCCCGGACTTCGAAATCACATTAATCGAAAAATCCCTGTCACCCACTTGACGCAAAGCATAATCTAGCTCTCTCCTAGACAAAGAATTCCCAGCGTAAATAATCTGCACCTCTTTTTTCTCATGTTCAGGCAAGCCCAAAAAGTCCCTTATCCCACTATTTTTAGATAATTGCGGCCTCAAGGCTTCGATAATCGCTCTATGTCCAAGATAGGATCCACCAATCCCAATACAAACTAATACATCAGATTGTGCACGAATCCCCTCCGCTATTTTCTTAACCCTCTGGAGTTCTTTGCTTCCATACATCTTTTTCGGCAAATCCAAAAAACCACTCATCTTGTCCGCTCGAATTTCTCTCAAAATCCTAGTAGTTTTTTCCTTATCTATCTCTGGATTAAAATTAATTTTAATCATAAGCTTATTATACCACCTCTTGATTTTTTAGTAAAAATATGCTATAATTAAAGTATATCTCGCCCTATCGAGTCAATCTTATGTTATAATAGACCAAAGCCCCGATGGCGGAATTGGCAGACGCGCTAGCTTCAGGTGCTAGTGATAGCAATATCGTGCAGGTTCAACCCCTGTTCGGGGCACCAGATCATCAGAAATCACTAAAAAATCGCCCTTAGGGCGTTTTTTTGAAGCAGGTTAGCACTATTGGCCGGACGACGAAGCGAGCAAAAATCCAGAATCCATTCTGGATTTTTCGAGCAAGGAGGAACGGACAAGGGTGCATTAGCACCCTTGACAACCGAGTGCCAATTTGCTACAATCAGATGTAGATTAGCACTCACCATAAACGAGTGCCAGAAAAAGGAGATAAAATATGTCAAAAATTATCGGTATCGATCTCGGCACCACCAACAGCGCATTTGCTTACATGGTTGCCGGCAAACCAGAAGTTATTACCAACGCCGAAGGCGACCGCACTACTCCATCTGTAGTAGCTGTTACCAAGAAGGGCGAGCGCCTCGTAGGTAAGGTCGCTCAGCGCCAGCGTGTCACTAATCCAAAAAACACTATTTATGGTATCAAGCGCCTTATTGGCCGCAAATTTGAAGATAAAGAAGTCAAGCACGACCTCGATATTTCCCCATACAAAATCGTCAAAAAAGGCCAGGGTGTCGCTGTCGAGATGGACGGCAAGGAATACACCCCAGAAGAAATCTCCGCAATGGTCCTTAGCAAAATCAAGGCTGACGCAGAAGCCTTCCTCGGCGAGAAAGTCACCGAAGCTATCATTACAGTCCCAGCTTACTTTGATGATTCTCAGCGCCAAGCTACTAAGGACGCTGGTAAAATCGCTGGCCTCGAAGTCAAGCGTATCATCAACGAGCCAACCGCCGCTGCCCTAGCCTACGGTCTTGAATCCAAAAAAGACGAAAAAATCGTAGTCTTCGACCTCGGTGGTGGTACATTCGATGTTTCCATCCTTGAGCTCGGCGATGGCGTCTTCGAAGTGATGTCTACTAATGGTGATACCCACCTTGGTGGTGAAGATTTCGACAACATTATCGTAAATTACCTCGTTGACGAATTTAAGAAAGAATCCGGTATCGATATCAAGGGCGACGCTGCCGCTATGCAACGCGTCAAGGACGAAGCCGAGAAAGCCAAGAAGGAGCTTAGCTCTAGCACCAGCACCGACATTAATCTCCCATTCCTCTCCGCTGATGCCGAAGGCCCGAAACATTTTGAGACTACTCTCACTCGCGCCAAGCTCGAAGAGCTCGTCAAAGACCTTCTCGATCGCCTCGAAGAGCCAGTCAAAAAAGCTCTTAAAGATGCTAAGCTCGACACCAAGGATATCGACGAAATCGTCATGGTCGGTGGTATGACCCGTATGCCAGCCGTCGTTGAAAAGGTTAAAAACATCTTCGGCAAGGACCCAATGCAAGGCGTGAATCCAGACGAAGTCGTAGCTGTAGGTGCAGCCATCCAGGGCGGCGTGCTTCAGGGCGACGTCAAAGACGTGCTTCTTCTCGATGTTACTCCTCTTACCCTCGGTATCGAGACCATGGGCGGTGTCCGCACTCCACTTATTGATAGAAACACCACCATTCCTACCAGCAAATCCGAGATCTTCTCTACCGCAAGCGATAATCAGCCACAGGTAGAAATCCACGTCCTCCAAGGCGAACGCGAATTTGCTGCCGACAACAAATCTCTCGGTCGCTTCATTCTCGATGGTATCGCCCCAGCTCCACGCGGCGTGCCACAGATTGAAGTTACCTTCAACCTCGATGCTAACGGTATTTTGAACGTCACCGCTAAGGATAAGGGTACTGGCAAAGAGCAGTCCATCACCATTCAGAACTCTGGCAATATGAGCAAAGAGGATATCGAAAAGGCTCAAAAAGAAGCCGAGCTTCACGCCGAAGAAGACAAGAAGAAGCGCGATTCCATCGACGCCAAAAACCGTCTCGAGACCGCCATTTACCAAGCTGAAAAAATGCCAGATGAATACAAAGACAAAATCAGCGACGACGACAAAGAGACTATTAAAAAGGCTGTCGAAGAAGCTAAGAAAGTCCTAAACGACGAGAAGTCAGACAAAGACGCTCTCGAAAAAGCCGCCAAAGAGCTTTCCGATAAAATCATGCCAATCGGCGCAAAAATGTACCAACAAGCCTCCGATGACAACAAAAACGAGGCCAAAGGCAACGACAAAGACGACGACGCAGTCGAAGGCGAAGTAGTAGATAAATAACTATATGTTATAATTTATCTATGAGAATTGTCATCCCCGAATTAAAAAATCCAATTATCCAAGAATCTATCAAAAATTTCCCAGATATTGATTTCGTCGACGCGCCAGACCCCGAGTCTGGCGCTGAGATGGTTATGGCAAAAAACGCCGACTCTATGATATCTGGCCTTGATTATTCTTCACGCGACATCATAATCGCATACAAAAATCACATCCCTTTAAAATCCTCTTTCTTCTCTAGCTGTTTTGTCTGTCAAAAAGATGACACAAGGTTTATTCTTGCTGACGGCGGGATTAATAAAGAGCCAGACGAAGACAAACTCTACACCATCGTCGAAGACTCTGCCGATACATTCATCAAATATTTTGGCGAAACCCCAAAAATCGCCATGCTCTCCTACTCCACAAATGGTTCGGGCGGCAAAAACGAAGATCTCGACAAAATCCATTTCGTCATAGACAAAATAAAAGAGCGCCATCCAGACTACGATATCGATGGCGAAATGCAGCTCGACGCAGCTGTAAATCCTCTTGTCGCTGCCAAAAAATATCCTTCCTCCCCTGTAGCCGGCAAAGCCAATATTCTCATAGTCCCGGATTTAAATACGGGCAACATCCTTTACAAATCTCTCGAACAATTCGGCGGATTCACTATTGCCGGCCCAATCGTTCAAGGATTTATCATGCCTCTTGCCGACCTCTCTCGTGGTAGCACTACAAAAGATGTTACCCTGACTATTGATGTGGTCAAAACTTTACTTTCTCAAAACAATTCATCGAAAGGTTCACTATGAAATATTTTGGTACCGACGGCATTCGCCAAAAAGCCGACCAATTCACCCCTGAATTCTTGGGGCAAATTGTCATCGGGCTCTACAATTATGCCTCAAAACAAAACCCAGATTTCAAAGTCCTTCTAGGTGGTGACACCCGCGAATCTACCGAATGGCTCATTCAAGACCTCGCTACCGCCCTCGAATCGCTTGGTATCGAGTACGCCAGTGTTGGCATTCTGCCTACGCCAGCAATAAATTATTTCTTTTTTGCAGCTGGCTTTGATTTTGCCATCGATGTCACCGCCTCACATAATCCATACATCGACAACGGTATCAAAATCTTCGAACGTGGCAAAAATAGCGGCGTAAAACTCTGCGAAGAAGGCTGCGAAGCAATCGAAAAAGCAATTTCCGACAATCTTACTTACACGCCAGTCGCCACAACAGACAGAGAAAGCCTCCACGATGAAGCCGTAGAGTCTTATACAGCTCATCTCATAAACTATATCGGGGAAGACACGAATTTTTCTGGCCTAAATATCGGCATCGATTGCGCAAATGGCGCCATGAGTGCTATCAGCGACACCGTTTTCACGAAGCTCGGCGCCACCACAACACTTATTAATGTCTCCAAAGATTACACTCAAAAAATCAACGCCGATTGCGGCAGCACTCATCTCGAATCCCTTATCGATTTGGTCACAAAAAATCACCTCGACTTCGGCATCGCCTTTGATGGCGACGGTGACCGCGTCCTGATGGTCGACAACCTCGGGCACGTCATAGATGGAGATGACATCATCGCAATTCTAGCAAATTTCCTCCAACTTGATAGAATCGCCGTCACCGTAATGGCAAATCAAGGCCTCTTAAATTGGGCCAAATCCGCCGGGGTGGAAGTTGAAATCACTCCCGTCGGCGATAGCAATGTCGCTGCCGCTATGCGCGAAAAAAACATTCAACTCGGAGGCGAACAATCCGGTCACATTATTTTGCCAAATGAAACTACCGGCGACGGCATGCTTACCGCTCTCATGATCACAAAGGTCGTTGCTACATCAAAAAAATCCCTCGACTCCCTCGCTAGTATCATCACGAAATCCCCACAAATCACTATTAATTTCACCGCAAATAAATCCCAAAAATCCGCACTTAAAACCCCAGCATCCGAGAAATTGCTCCTAGAATACCACGAAAAATTATCTACCCTAGACGGGCGCCTGCTCGTCAGGCCTTCTGGCACGGAAGACTTAATTCGCATCACCGCTTGGGGAAATGACGAGACCAAAATCACCGCACTTGTCACAGAATTAAAAGCAAAATTACAGGAGACATTATGATAGTAGAAACTCTCAAATCTTATAGCCCAGAAGTCGCAACCCGCATACGCGAATTGTTAATTGAGCTCTCTCGAAGCGGTAAAGACAAAGGCGAAATCCCACAAGAATGGTTTGAAGACGTCATCAATTCTCCATATCACGACCTCCTCGTGGCAAAAGATGACTCTGATAGAATCCTCGGCTTTGCCTGTCTTTCCGTCACCATGGGCCCTGGCATCCGCAAAAATGCTTACCTCGAAGATTTCGTCGTCGACAGCACTATGCGAGGCCAAGGCACCGGCTCCGCTCTCTGGGACGGCATGCAAAATTGGGCCAAAGAAAAAGGCTGCAAAAACCTCGAATTCACTTGTGGCAACGGCCGCGAAATCGCCCAACAATTCTACAAAAACCACGGCGCCAGCGTCTACGATACTAATTTCTTTAGAAAAGAAATCTAATTAAACTTTTCATGCCCCATACAATATTTATCGACTACTTTTTCTTGCACATCACCAGATACATCATTCCAGGCACAAGGTAGATATGTAAAGCATTTGGCAAACCAGAGAAGAAGAATAACGACACCGCATACGCCACCGCTAGAGCTAACACTACTTCCCCTCCGCTGGCTTTTAGCGCCGCCATCACTATTAGTGCAATCGTAAACACGAAGAGCCCTAATCCAATAATCCCCGTCTCTAGCAGCAAACTTGCATACTCATTTTGTACAATCTCTTTTGGCTTATCAATCTCGCCCGCTTGGTACATCGCCTCGCCAGCCCCACCAATACCTACACCAAACACGGCCGTCTTGAAATCCTTTCGCCAAGTAGCAATAGCCGCATTTGTCATCTTTACCCTAAATGTTGTAGACTCAGCCACATACCCATCAAATATCGCTTCGCTAGAATCATCGTCTTCATCAGCCTCGTCCTCGTCAATTTTATCCCCGCGGACATCAATTATGCCAAGCGATAATTGATTTAAAACTTTCGCTACACCAGAAGAATATGTATCTTTAGTCGAAGAAACTTCCGCCAAGATCCCTTGCATATTCAAAGCCCCAAGAAACGCCGCTAGCATTACCGGCCAGAGAATCATCGCGCGCCATTTTTTCGTCCGCACGATATAAAATACCGACACGAAGATAATCGCCACGCCAAATGCATAAATCGCCCCACGCGAAAATGTCAAAAACAGCGTCCCGAAAAAGACAAGCATCAAGGCTACTAAGGCTTTGGCCTCTCGTGAATGTGGTTTCGCTTTCACATACAAAATCGCACTCGTAATTGCTGGCGCAAGCAACAAATTCCCCATAAACTGCGGCTCGATCGCAAATCCATTCGGGTGAGGGAATCCAAACATTTTGCTGACGCATCCTTCGCAAAGCAGCGTGCACTCCCGCGGCACTCCTATCACATCAAGCACGCATTGTACCACGCACCAAATACATACCAAAATCGACGCGCCAAAAAACCATCGCCAAAAATTTCTCACGAAATCTTTTGTCATAATTTTGTCTTTCATTATGATGAAAGACATCGCCGCAAGATACACCATCCAAAGTATTACTACGGTCAAAAAACCTCTTACTATATTCGCCGACCAAATCACCGAAAGGCTCACAAAAATCGGCAAAATCAGATACTTCCACCTCTTAAAAATTTCCTTAAGCCTATGTTCTTTTACTAGCGTCACTAAAGCCACGACATCAAAAATCGCCAAAAAGATCAACGCAATCGAAAGCTCAAAATTCATTGTCTCATTTTGTCCGAGCGAAATTATCGGATGATACGAAAAAAACAACGCCGCAGGGAAAACATATATTAATTTTTCATAAATTTTTTTCATATTTTTTTACCACCTCCAAAATTTCTTTATCAAATCTTTTCTCATCAAATTTCATCGCGGTCTTAGCGACTTTTTTACGCTCAAATTTCTTACCCTCGAATTTCAAAATCGCATCCTCTAGAGACTTCACATCTTGCTTATTAAACAATACGCCATTCACATCATCTTCCACATAATCTAATGCTCCGCCACTTCCAAGCGCAATTACTGGACACCCGGCAGCCAAAGCTTCCACCGGCGCGATGCCAAAGGGCTCTTTACTAGGAAAAATATACCCTCTAGCCTTGGCCAAATACCCCGCCAATTTACGTGCCCCTACTAACGGCACAAACTTAATCGTCTTATATTTTTCTGCCAATTTCACTAGCTTTTTGTGCTCCGGACCTTCGCCTATCACAAGTAATGATTCCCCAAGTTTTCCACAGGCTTCCACAGCTAGGTCAATTCTCTTCCAATTCACTTGCCGCGACGTCGTGATATAATAACCTTCCCCGCTTGAACCAGCATTACTTGATGAATTATCCACCATGAATTTTTCCACTTCTACCGGAGGATGTACGACTATCGCTTCTTTTTTATAATATTTCTTGATCAGCCCCTTAGCATATTCAGAAATCGTCACAAATTGGTCGACTTTCCCCGCCGCTTTAAAATCCGCTCTTCTTAACGGCTTCACCAAAGCCTTAAAACACACCCTCACGAACGGATTCAAAATACCGAACCCAGGGTTTTTCACATAGTCATCATACATTTGCCAATAATATTGTGTCGGGACATGACAATACGAAATATGCTTACCATTTGGCGCCGTCACTGCCTTAGCTTCTGCACCAGTCACCGAAATCACCAAATCATATTCAGACAAATCCAGCTTTCTAAACCATCTCTGCCTCAATGGCCCAAGAAATCTTCGCATTTTCGTCGGAAAAATTTGCAACCATCCCGTCCTCACATCAGCATCTTTAAACCAGCTAATCCCCTTCTGATCATATTTCGAAGTATAAATCGGTGCATCTTTGTAAATCTCATGCAACCGAAGCAAGACCTTTTCTGCTCCGCCAACATTAGTAAGCCAATCACAGACGAGGGCAACTTTCATTTTGCTCCGTCTCGTTTCAAAACCGTAGCAATCGTCTTAAAGAAAATCTGCACATCAAGCATCAATGACCAGTTTTTGACGTAATAAATATCCAGCGCCCGCCTTTCTTCAAACGAGATGTCCCTGCGGCCAGATACTTGCGCAAATCCGGTCAACCCAGACTTCACCGTTAAAATCAAAGACCTATCGCCATAGTCGCGCAGCTCACCAGGCAGAAGCGCTCTCGGCCCAATCAAAGAAATATCACCTTTCAAAATATTGAAAAACTGCGGCAATTCATCAATTGATGTTCGTCTCAAAAATCTCCCAAATTTTGTAATCCTTGGGTCATTTTTAAGATAGTCCCCATTTTTGCGATATTTTTTAATGAGTTCTGGCTTTCCCATTTTCGTGAACGCCTCCTCGGCCGTCATTCCGCTGTATTCCGGCTTCATCGAGCGAAACTTATAGAATTTAAACTTCCGATTATACTGAGTTAATCTCTCGTCCGTATAAATCGGTGACGCTTTAAAATCCGAAAGTTTTGAAATCAACCATACTATCCCCATCGGGATTGCCGCCACGATGATCGCCATACTAGAAAACACTATATCAAAAGCCCGCTTCACTACCACGAACCCGCCAGAAAGCGGGGTCAATTTTACTAACACCGCTGGGGTATTCCCCACAAGCTCCAAGTCCCCAAAATGCGCAGAAAGCGCCGTCTCAGACGGAACAAAATAATACAAAATATGCCTCTTCACTGCCTGCCCATAGACATATTCAGTAGACTTCTCATCCGTCTGGAAAATCACATCAACATCTGCTTTTTTCAAAGCATCTTTCACGGACGAACATTGATATTTGCGCAAATCTTTCGCGATAAATTTCCGACTCGCCACAATCCCTGCCAAACGATACCCAGACTCTGGCATCGACGAGATATAGTTTGCTAGATACTCTGTGTTTTTATTACTCCCGACAATTACTACGCGCTTCGTACCATAATCCTTACGAAATACCCAACGCATTATCATCCGAATCAGGAATCTCTCTATAATCAAGAATACGAAGCAGAGCGCCATTGACGTCAAGGCCACCACTCTCACAGGAAAAATATTTTCACCTGCAAAGAAGTCGTAGACAATCAACGCTGCCACGCTCAAAATTGCCGCAATAAATAATCTAAAAACTTCTGGCAATCTCGAGCGACCTAAGAAAATTGATTTTTTGTATAATCCTAGCGCCATCAATATCACCAACATGATTGGCACCAAAAGACAAATCGTCACCGTAAAATTAAATAGTTGTGACTCGAAGACATACGGCCTCGGGTCTACATGAACACGGATAAAATACGCCATCGCAAAAGACAAAATCAACGCTACGGCATCTCCCAAGATTAAACCCAATCTGAGAATAAAATCAGACTTCTTTCTCATAGGTATATTATAGCATATTATTCAACTGTTACAGACTTCGCTAGATTTCTCGGCTGGTCTACGTTGTATCCTTTAGCCACTGTCACATAATAAGCAAAGAGTTGCATTATCAAATTCATCAAAATCGGCACAAATATCTTCAAATCTGTTGTAATTTTTACAACATCTTCCGCTGGTAGATCAAAGCCCGCGACATTTGTAATTGCTACGATGTGCCCGCCTCGCGCTAATACTTCCTGTGTATTAGACACTGTCTTATCATATAGCTCACCATCGAGAATCAACGCCATTTCGAAGAACCTATCATCAATCAAAGACAGCGGGCCATGCTTCAACTCTCCAAACGCATAGGCATTTGCATCCACATACGCAACTTCTTTCAACTTCAACGCCCCTTCCATCACTGTAGGATATGCTACATCGCGGCCAAGGTAAATCGCATGGTCATACTTGATGTATTTATTTGCAATCTCTTTAATAGGCTCTTTCATTTCAGTCAAAACTCTCGAAATTTCCTCTGGCAACTTCGCAATTTCCTCTACATACGGACGCAAAATCCCCGGCTTTACACCCTTAGCCTGCGCAATAGTCAAACCAAACATCACCATCGCGACCACTTGCGAAGTAAATGCCTTCGTCGATGCCACCGAAATCTCTGGCCCCACATGCACGTAAGTACCGCCATCAACTTCCCGCGCAATAGTCGATCCGATCGCGTTTACAATGCCAATGGTCTTGATGCCCTGCTTTTTAATTCCACGAAGGCACGCGAGCGTATCAGCCGTCTCACCAGACTGTGATACGATCAAAGCTACCGAATCCTTTGGAATATACGCCTGACGATAGCGATACTCTGATGCAATCACTGTCTCAATAGAAATCTCCGGCGCGAATTGTTCGATATAATACATCGCGAGAAGCCCTGCATGATAAGCCGTCCCACACCCGACAATCACCAAATGTTTAATTTGTCTAAGCTCTTCATTAGTCAGCCCCGGCCCACCAAGCCTTACAGTACCAGTCTCTACATTCACGCGCCCGCGCAAAGTCTCGATCAAAGACTCCGGCTGCTCCATAATTTCCTTCAAAAGAAAATGCTCATACTCACCCTTTTGGATCGCCGAAAGATTCGTTTCGATTTCTTCAACTTTTGCAGATACCGGCTCAGCGTTCAAGGTCTTGATGTTGATATTATTTTTCGTGACAACTGCCACTTCCCCGTCATTCAAATAAATCGCTTTTTTAGTATGCCCAACCAAGGCCGAAGCATCCGATGCGATCAAAGTCTCATCATTCCCCACGCCAATGACAAGTGGCGAGCCACTTCTTGCCACCACAATTTCATCTGGAAGATCCGTCGACACTACCGCAATTCCATAAGTTCCCTTCACTAATTTCAATGCTTGCACCACCGCATTAAGTAAAGGATATTTTCCATCTCCATAAAATGAGTTAATTAGCGCAGCCAAAACTTCCGTGTCGGTTTCAGATTTAAACTCATGTGACTTTTTGAGCTGCTCTTTTAATTCTTTGTAATTTTCAATGATGCCATTATGTACCAAAAAGATTTTGCCCGCCCGATGCGGATGCGCATTTACTTCACTCGGCTCACCATGTGTAGCCCAACGCGTATGCCCAATACCAATTTTGTCTTCACGTTTATTTTTAGCTAATTTTTCTTCCAAATTCGAAATCTTGCCCTTAGCCCGAAGCAATGTCGGCTCACCATTTCCATCCAGCGACACTATCCCAGCCGAATCATAACCACGATATTCCAACCTTCTTAATCCAGAAATCAAAAAATCCTGCGCATTTTTATTTCCAACATATCCCACAATTCCACACATATATTTCCTCCTTAAAATATAGGTATATTATAGCATGAATCAGAAATTGTCTAGCTTTATATTTTGTTACGTTTTTAAGATAAAACCAATCGCCTTATAGAAGTCGTGCGCCGTCGGAAGACCAAGATTTTTTAAAGCCAAATTCGTAACATCATCCGTAATAACTACCACAAATAGCGTCACCGCCATCGTCGTAAAAGCCCGTCTCGACATACTCGTCGCAAGCCGAATGCACCACGGCAAGACTACATATACGAGAAGCAATGCGCCAAGACCAAATGCCGCCGCACTCATCGGACAAACGAAGCCATTAATGTTGCCAAAGCCAAACCAATCTTTAGAATAATCCCAATATCTCGTGCCATTTCCGACCATATATACTATCCACCCAGCAAAAAGCTCAAGCAATCCACAAGCAATCATCGAGACCAAAAATACCAAAAAAGGTCGCTTTCTCAATCTGTAAGATGTTAACATGATAAGCAAGGCTCCATAAGCGTAAATATTCACCCACGGCAAAAGATTCCCGCCTTTAATATAAATATGCCTAAAGCCATCGTCAATTTCCGTCAAAAGAAATTCCCACACCCAACCAATAAATCCAGAAATCACCACTACGAGCAAAACCACCCCGATTTTTTGATATTTTTTGAGGTTCGCCCACTCTTTGGTTTGTTTTTTCTTTGTTTTAGCCATAAACATATTATATCATCTCGGTAGCAAATACCACCAAACAATCCACCAAATGTTATAATTATATTAATGACGTATCAAACAGAATTTATGCAACAAGCCATCGCCGAG
>CAMZFK010000011.1 GCA_947306055.1 uncultured Candidatus Saccharibacteria bacterium
TTTTTATGACAACAAATATTACTAAAATTTTCTTGGTTCTGAATTCGGGATCATCCTCTGAAAAATTTTCGCTCTATGAGGGCGAGGACGAGGTCTGCTCGCTTTACTTTGAGGGTGTCGAGGAGAATGGCAAAAAACAATTTATTTGCACGATTACTAGGGCTGATGGCTCGGAAGAGAAGGTCGACAAGACTTGGGATACGCTCGACGTAGCGTTTAAAGAGGCCAAGGCCATCTTTGAGGCTGAGGGCTTTATTAATGAAGCACATCCACTTGATGGTATTCTAGTGCGCGTAGTGGCAGCTGGTAAATATTTCTCACAAAATCACATTGTGGATGATGAGACAATGCGTCAGCTCGAGAAGGTGCGTGTGACGAATCCACTTCACGTGCCTGGCACGGAGCGCGGTATTAAGAATGCGCGTGAGACTTTCGCTGGGGTACCAGTACTCGTGATGTCTGATTCTGAGGCTTTGACCTGCGAATCTCGCCGTGATACTGAGTATGCTTTGCCACGTGAGATTATCGAGGAGTTTGATCTTGGTCGCTGGGGTGCGCATGGTGCATCTTATGGCTATATGATGGGGCGAATTCCAGAGCTTGGCCTTCTTGAAAAGAAGATGATTGTCTGTCATCTTGGCTCTGGCTGCTCGGTGACAGCACTCGTAGACGGCAAGCCGGCCTATACTTCAATGGGCGAGACGCCACTTGAGGGTCTGATGTCTTCGACCAGGACTGGCTCGATTGATCCTACGATTGGTGCGCTGCTTGGCGAGAAACTCGGTGCAGCTGAGGCGGTAAAGGTAATGAACAAGCAGTCTGGGCTTCTAGCTATGGCTGGCTCAAATGATATGCGCGAGATTATCGCTGGGGCTGAGGAAGGTCGTGAGGACGCAGCTGCTGCCTACAATTTGTTTGTAGATGGCGTGGCTGGTAAGATTGGTGAATTTGCTGCAAAGATGGGTGGCGTAGATGCAATCGTGTTTACTGCTACAATCGGTGAGCGCTCTATCCCAATCCGCAGTTCGGTGATTTCCAAGCTTGAGTTTATGGGCTTTAAGATTAAAGATGATGTGAAACTTGATAAGTCTAAAGGTTTTGCAAATGCAGCCGCTGAGGGCTCTAAGCCTATTTATATCATTCCAACCAATGAAGCTGCCTATATGATTAAGAAGGCTGGCGAACTTATCGACGCACAGTAGGCGGGTCCTGGTCGAAAGACTCTTTCTCGGGCCGCTCCGGGGCGCTTGCCCAAGTCTTAGGCCCTTCGAAAGAGTTCTTTCGACCACCCGCCTAGAGGTCCTCTATGTCGTGGCATAATGATCAAGTAAGTGAGCTGGAAACTGAAAAGATTCTTTCTATTGCGAAGGGTTGCCTTTTTGCTCCCGGGGATTTTGTGGAGCTGGGGTGCTATAAGGGCGATACTTCGATGCTGCTTGCGGAAGTGATTGGGGATTCCGATAAGAGGCTTTTTATTTATGATTCGTTTGAGGGGCTGCCAGAAAAGAGCTCATCTGACGCGTCGGAGGCGGGGCGGGATTTTGTGAAAGGGGCGCTACTTGTAACGAAGCGGGAAGTGAAAGCGCGCTTTCTTCGTGCGGGGATGAAACTCCCGGTGATTAAAAAAGCGTGGTTTAATGAGCTGACCGATGCGGATTTGCCGGAGAAAATTGCTTTTGCCTTCCTGGATGGGGATCTATATGAGTCTATTCGCGATAGCCTGAAGTTGGTAGAGGGAAAATTGAGCGAAGGGGCGGTGGTGACCATCCACGATTATCAGAATGAAGCTTTGCCTGGCGTAGCGAAAGCGGTAGATGAGTGGCTGGCGCGAAATCCTGGATATAAGACTGAAGTCTACCAGAGCATGATGATAATTCGGTAACACTAAGGGCATTTGGCACTCGGGGGTTGTAAGTGCTAGTTTTTGTGCTATAATCAGATATAGAAAAGGAGATTATATGGCACTTAAACCTTTAAAAGATAGAATTGTGGCCGTAGTAGAGAAGCCACTCGAACAGACTAAGTCTGGTATTTTGCTTGGTGAGGCAAAAGAAAAACCGGCCTACGCGGTGGTAGAATCAGTGGGGCCAGAGGTGTCTAGCGTAAAAAAAGGTGACAAGATTGTGTATAAAGAGTATTCTACGACCGAGGTTAAGATTGATGACAAGGACTACATTATCTTAAAAGAAGAAGACGTGCTAGCGACTTTGTAGCCTTGTGGAAAACCTGTGGAAAACTTTTAAAAATAAGGAGTAAAAATGGCAAAAAAGATTTATTATGAATCGGAAGCACGTGAAAAAGTGCTATCTGGGGCAAAGCAACTCTATGATGCGGTCAAAGTGACTTTTGGGCCGAAGGGCAAAAATGTCGTAATAGAAAAAGAGTATGGTGCGCCGGTGATTACACATGATGGCGTAACTGTAGCAGAGGCTGTAGAGCTTCCTTCTAAAGACGAAAATCTTGGTGAAGCTGTAGGTGCGAAGCTAATCAAGACGGCTGCGCAGAAGCTAAATAAGGCGGCTGGCGATGGGACTACGACAGTGACGGTTTTGACCTATAATATTTTGAATGAAGCAAACAAATTGATTGCGGCTGGCATGAACCCGATGGAGCTTCGAAAAGGCATCGAGAAGGCCGGTGCGGAAATTGTCGCTGGGATTGAAAAGAGTGCCGAAAAAATTGAGGGCGACTCGAAGAAAGTGGCCGAGGTTGCAACGATTTCTGCTGGTGATGCTCAGATTGGTGAACTTATCGCTGAGGTGATTTCGAAGATTGGCAAGGATGGTGTAGTGACGGTTGAAGCTGGGCAGGGCCTTGAGATGGAACAGGAAATAGTGGAAGGTTTTAGCTACGACAAGGGTTATGCCTCAGCTTTCTTTATTACCGATGTAAATCGTCAAGAGGCGGTGTTTGATAAGCCTTTGATACTTGTGACTGACAAGAAAATCTCATCATCTTCAGATATTTTGCCGTTGCTTGAAAAATGCGCGCAGGCTGGACAGAAAAATCTTGTCATCGTAGCAGAAGAAGTGTCTGGTGAAGCACTTTCGCTTTTGGTATTGAATAAGCTAAAAGGGACATTTAACTCCTTAGTACTAAAAGCTCCATCTTTTGGTGATCGTCGCAAAGAGATAATGGAAGATATCGCGATTTTGACAGATGCGACGGTAGTATCTTCTGATAAGGGCTTAAAATTAGAAGAGATTGGGCTTGAAGTGCTCGGTTCGGCAGCAAAAATTATTGCAACTAAAGATGAAACCACAATTATTAAGGGAGCTGGTTCAGCAAAGTCTGTGGCGGATAGAATTAATTTGATTCACGCGCAGGCGGAAATGGCTAAGACGGATTATGAACGTGGAGAATTTGAAAAACGTGCGGCAGCGCTCTCTGGTAAAGTGGCTTTAATCAAGGTGGGCGGTGCGACTGAGACGGAGATTGATGAGAAGAAATTCCGCGTAGATGATGCAGTCGCGGCGACTAAGGCGGCACTAGCTGAAGGTATCGTTACTGGTGGCGGCGTAACTCTCGTAAATCTTTCTGCTAGTTTGTCTGACACCGATGCTGGAGCTAAGATTGTGAAAAATGCATTGAAGGCTCCGTTTGTGCATATTATGGAGAATGCTGGGCTTAATGCACAGGTGCTTCTTGCCGATGTGGAAGCGGCTAAGCCAGGATTTGGCGTGAATGTAATGGAGCCAGAAAAAGGTCTAGTAGATCTCAAGAAGGTCGGCGTGATTGATCCAGCTAAAGTGACGAAAGAAGCGGTAAAAAATGCCGTCTCGATTGCCGCTACAGCAATTACAATGGGGGCTTTAATCGTAGATATTCCGGAGGAGAAACCAGCTGCTCCAGATATGAGTGGGATGTATTAAAATCCATAAAATAACCCCAGCCGCAGCTGGGGTTATTTTTATTTTTATGTCAAGAATTAAAATTTTTCGATAGAATTTACGATGTAGAGGAGGGCTTCTGCACGCTCATGATCGTCGCCAATTTCGCTAGCTGCTTGATAGGCTGGCTCAATGACGGTCTTATCATGATATTCATCGATAACTTTTTTGCAGATTTCAAATCTTTGCGATGCCGTCAAATCAAGAGTCCCGAGGATTGGGATTAAATCGCGGAAAGCGGCTTCCTTGATTTGTGCGATATCGAGATGGGAATTTTGCAAGAATGGAGTGACTGGCTCGTTAGGGAAGCTTGATTCGGCCACGACTTCTTCTTCGAATGCTTCTGGCATTGCTGGAGCCTCTGGAGCGGCTGCAATCGGATCTGGAATATCATCGATTGGACCAGCGTCTACTGGCATAGGAGCAGCGACTGGATCACCAAAAATTGGATCGTCAGCCGTCGTTTTAGTTATATCATCAATTGCTTTTTGCAGATCGTTGTCTACATCTGATTTATGGTTCATTTTGTGCCCACCTTTCAATTATACTTATGTTTATAATAGCACAGATTTTTTAAATGCGCAAGAAATTTACGATTTTATCTAACAAATCTAGCTTTACTTCTTCCATTGGTAGACGCGCGCCGAGGGCATCTACGATGGCCTCGCCACTTTCTGTAGGGAAATAGACTTTTGTCTGTAGACCGAAGCGTTTTTTAGGAATTAGAATCGCGGAATAATTATCACCTTCTTTTAGGATGCCAAAAGCACGATATTCTGAGTATTCATGGAGTTTGGATTCTTCGGTAAGACCTTGTTCGTCTAAAGTATAGTGGATTTTGCGTGGAGGACGAAGATTTGAGACGATGATGGTGATAGCGCTCATGATGACTAATACAAGAAAAGTCCAACCCTGAAGCCAGATTGCTAGTGCACCGAGACCAAGCGTGATAGCTGTGAGCCCGATATACCAAGCTGTATTATGGTCTTTGACGATATACTCTTCACCTTCCCAAGAGACGGGGTCTAACTTTTTTGCCATAAGTTAATTATATCATAGTGCGGGATATTTTATAAAAAAGTGATTTTTGTGGTAAAATAGAGGGAATGGAGGGTTACCCAAGTGGCTGAAGGGGACGGTTTGCTAAATCGTTAGTCTGGAGTGATCTGGAGCGGGAGTTCGAATCTCCCACCCTCCGCCAGTTAGAATCGCCAATCTTGGCGTTTTTTCATGCTCGCTCTATCAATAATAGCACTTCGCATGAAGAAAACACCAATCTTGACGATTTTAAAGCTAGTTTGAATCTCCCACCCTCCGCCAGTTAGAATCGCCAATCTTGGCGTTTTTTGTTGTGTATTCAAAATTTTTGTATTAAAATATACGATATAGAGCTTATGCTCTCGTAAGATTTAAAAAGCGTTTTTGGAAGGGGGAATTCTATGACAAAACGCGAGATGCAAAATCTAAGAGTTGAACAGGTTGCTGAACTCGGGCAAAAGTTTCCGATTTTCTTGGATTATGATGGCGAGGAATATGTGCGGAATGCGATATTCGATTGGAATTTTTTGAAACATCCAGATGCGCCGCTTAGTGACAAGATTATAAAAGAGATACTCGAGCGGATTGATGGAGAAAGCAAAACTAAAGAAGAGGAGATGATATTCGTAATTAACAATCCGAGGTCTCGCCGTAGAGGGCTGCACGCAATTCTTGGCAAAGATTTGTTTAGAATAATTAACAAATACAATAATTTGTTTGGCACTTTGATGGTCTTTGCAAAAGATGTTAGGATTTGCTATAAAGACATAGCTTAGTGTTTGACTGGATTTTGTACAACCCCAGCTCGTCTGGGGTTGTTTTTTTAGAAAAGATGTGGTATAATTAAAGTATGAAGAGTGTTCTAAAATTAATTTTAGCAATATTAATTAGCGGGACGGTGGCTTTTACTGGGGTATCTAGCGTATCTGCGATTACTCTCAAAGAGGGAGTGGAGTCTATGCGGTGTGATACGTACTGTCCAGCCAGTCTTTTTGACGAAGACGGCTTCTTCAGGCGCATTTCAAACATTATTATCTCTGTAGTGAGTGCTATTGCTATAATCATGCTTATTGTCGGTGGTATAAAATATGTCGTATCTGGTGGTGACTCCAAGAAAGTGACTGATGCAAAGAACACTCTACTCTATGCTATTATTGGTCTTGTAGTTTGTATTATTTCGTTTGCAATCATACAATTCGTGCTTACATCTTTGGCCTCTGGTGGTGAAGATGTGACGAAGTCGGTCACTGAAGAGGCGGCGTATTTGTCCGCAATATTAGGCTAGTTCGCTAATAGCGAGAAGCATGATAGAAATATCTGAAGCTCCTGCATCTTGGAGCTTCTTTTTTGCGGATAAAATACTGGCTCCAGTGGTCCAGACGTCATCAAATAGAAGGTAAGGAGCGGATTTGTCTATGGGGAGGTTTTTGTCGACCGTGAAGGCTTTTTTTGCTTGGGCTAGCCTAGAGGCCTTGTCTGCTCCAACTTGGACGGTGTTTTTGGCGCGGATAAGGAGCTTCTTTACTTTGAGATGGCGGATTTTGGCGAGGTGTTTAGCGATAAGATAGGTGTGGTCTAGGCCACGGGCGCGGATGTGGTTGGTGGCTGTAGGTAGGGGGACGATAATGGCGTTTTCCGGCAAATTCGGCGGCAAAATAGCATCTAAAAGCTCTGCAAAGGTGCGGGCGAGGGCGCGAATAGAATGATACTTGTAATCATGTATAAGTGAGTTTAAAAGGCCTGTGCGGGTGCCAATAGTGTAGATTTTTGTGTCGCGGAGGCTTTTAATATTGGAGTTTTTTATGGTTTTTTGAATGGCGTCGTGGCTAGGATGGCCCTTTATGATGTTATTTTTACAACATGAGCATAATGGCTCACCTATTTGCCCGCAACACCTACAAGAGTGGGGTATAAGTAGGTCCAGAAGGGCAGAAAATGTTGTATTTTTTACAATAAAAAGCATAATTCTCTTGATTTTACTATAAACATGCTTTATAATAAAGCATAACAATATAAGTGGAGGAAATATGGCTCGTACAAACAGTGACGATTTGCTGATGGAAGACGATCTTGCTGCTGCTTTCCTTGGCGGAGACGATGAAGTTTCTGCGCCTAAGGAAGAGATCTTAGAAGAAGTAGCTCAAGAGACCAGCGAACCGGTTGAAGAGGAGTGGGGCAATACCGACGATTTCCCTGGGCAGCTAGCAGTAGATGTCTATGAAACCGCCGATAAATTAGTAGTTAAAGCTCGAACAGCAGGTATTTCAAAATCCGATCTCGATGTGAGCATTTCGGATAATATCTTGACGATCTCTGGTGTGCTCTCTGGTGGTGAAGACGAGCAGACTACTCGTTGGCATATCCAAGAGTGTTACTGGGGTGAATTTTCTCGTACGATTGCACTTCCTGTGCAGGTACGTGAGGATGAGAACAGTGTAAAAGCTGAGCTTAAAGATGGTGTTCTCACTATCACTTTCGACAAGGAAAAGGTTGAAGCGCCAAAGAAAATTGCGATTCAATAGGGTAGGTTTTTCAGGTTAATAAAATGAAGCCGTGAGGCTTCATTTTATTATAGGTGAGATCAAATATGCTCATGAAAAAGAGTTATGTTAATAAAAATAAGGCCTTTTAGGGCCTTATTTTTACGAAATCTTACGATTATTTGTTAGCGATGTTGCCAATGATGAAGTTGACGATGGCGAAAGCAAGTACGCTGATAGAAAGACCGATAACACCGTAAAGGATAGTATCTTTGGCTTTTTTGACTTTGCCAGCATCACCAGCGGAGGTCATGTATTGGACGCCACCATAGATGATAACAACAACAGCAATAATACCAAGTACGCCGATGATTACATTTACGATATTTTGGACGTTATTGCCTAAATCTTCGCCAGTCCCACCAGCGACAGGGTTAATCGTTGGTTTTTCGAGATCCATTGCGAATGTTGTGATAATATCTTTCATTTTATTCCTTTATATTACATTAATCTTATTTTATAACTTTTTTTCAAAAATTGCAAGATGATTTTTCGAGGGGTAGATAAGATGTGGCTTCGCCATTTTGGGCGGTATTATTAGAAGGGGTATCTTGAACTGCCCCAATGGTGAAGTTGACGATAGCAAAGGCAAGCGCGCAGACGATAAGACCAATGACGGCATAGAGGATAGTATCTTTGGCTTTTTTGACTTTGCCGACATCGCCAGCGGAAATGATATATTGAACACCGCCGTAGATGATAACGATTACGGCAATGACGCCTAGGATGCCGATGGTAGCATAGAGGATATTAGCGGCGACATTATCGACGGTGGTATTGGAATTTGCTTCATCGCATCCAGAGGCTTTTTTGATCGATTCAGAGACGCAGCGGCATTTACAGAGGTTTATGGCACAGGCGTCTGGGTCCGATTCTTTACATTCAGCGGCTAAAACTGGGGTAGCGCTGAGGGCATTGGCAAACCCGAATATTGCGATAAGGGCAGCGGTGATTTTGATGATCTTTGATTTCATGGTTTCTCCTTTTAAACAACTAATGTAGTGATAGCACTGCTAGAGGCGGCATCGTTTTTTGAATTATTAATAAGATTGGTGACAAAAGCCGTAATACCGAATGATAGGCCTACGATGACGAGGCCGATAATGGCATGGAGGATAGTGTCTTTGGCTTTTTTGATTTTGCCCGGATCGCCGGAGGAAGTAATATAAGTGATACCACCGATGACGACATAGACGGCACAGACAAAGCCGGCAACGCCGATAATCCAGTTGATAGTATTGGAGACGATGTCAGCTGGGCTGATGCACCCGACTCCGGTGGTGGCACAACTACCAGAGAAGGCCCCACTATTACCGAGTAATATCATATGGAGAGTATTCATGACGACTTTTGAAAGAGTGACAACGGCGAGACCGATGAAGGCGTTTTTTAGAGTCTTTTTGCCGGACAGCGTCTTGCCGACGTCGCCACCCGCAAAGAGGTATTGATAACCGCCATAGATAACAAAGCCGAGGATAAGATATGCGGCAATGACAGCCATATCGTTGGCGATGTTTGTAACGATAATCCAGATATTAGAGGTGATAGTCTCTTCACCTTTCCAGGCATCGTTTATATTACAATCCCATGAGGCCATGCCGAGAAAATCGCGGCAAGAACTTTCAGCGAAGACGCTATTATTAGATGTAAGATTAGTGATGGTGAGGGTAGCAAAAAGGATTGCTACGAATACAAAAGCCTTTTTAAAGATATTTTTCATAATTTTATAGTAGCATATAAGCTCGAAAAAGCCAAGATTTTATATAATAACTCTTGACAAAAACGCTTATGCGTGATATAATTAAGCCATACGCCTTGAAAGGGAGGCGATTTTTACTATATATCTACTATTATGGCAGTGAAAAATAACTCAGTTAAGAGAGTCGGAAGGTCCATTTTGGGGTTGTTTTTCAGTGTTATAAGCGTATTTACAGCGGTGAATCCGGTAGCGTTTACGACGCCGGTTTTTGCTGAAACTAATGAAAATTCTAGCATAGTGGCTGAAAATGTTGCTACGGAGCCTAATACTACTGATGTTGCTGCGACTGAGGCGGCGGATAATACTGTAGCTGAGACCGCAGACAATACTGTGACTGAGACTACAAATGAGAATAGTGCGGCCGAAGTTATTGAAAGCGAGAATAATGCCCCACGTAATGACTGTAGAGATAGCTTGAATGGCGCAGCTTGGGTGATTTGCGACAATACCAGTGTGGTGTCGGAGGCTGTGGACTGGCTTTATGATAAAATTCAAGAGATTTTGATAATAAATCCGATAGAGGCTAAAGATGGGGAGCCAATTTATGAGCTTTGGAAATATTTTAAAGGCGTAACGAATATCGTATTTACGGTATTTCTTCTGGTAGTGATTTATTCACAGATTACTGGGGCGGGAATCTCAAATTATGGTATTAAGAAGGTCTTACCGAAGCTGATTGTGGCAGCGGTGCTGGTGAATTTCAGCTTTATTTTGTGTTCGGTTGCGGTGGATTTGTCTAATATCCTTGGCGAGAGCCTAAGAGGGGTATTTGTCTCGATACAAGATGAGGCAATATCAAATATGGATACTTCGAATATTCCTTCGATATCGATGGGCGAAATTTCAAGTATCTTGAATGGTGCGAAATTTGCGGGTATTGGTATAGGTGCGGTGTTATTCGAATCTGGCTCGATTTGGATGTTCATCCCTGTGGTGCTCGGTGCTATAGTGGCGGTAGCATCGGGTCTTATTACAATTGCGATGCGACAAGCTGTGGTCACGTTGCTCGTGATGATTTCGCCTCTTGCGATGGTAGCGTATATGTTACCAAATACAGAACAATGGTTTAAGAAGTGGAAACAACTATTCACGAGAATGTTGGTGTTTTATCCGCTCTTTAGTTTGCTGTTTGGCGCTTCGAGCTTGGCGGGTTGGGCACTAGTTGCTGGCGCGAAGGATGGTTTCTGGATTATTCTTGGTATGGGCATACAGATTTTCCCACTCTTCTTCTCTTGGAGCTTGATGAAGATGAGCGGTACATTCCTTGGTACGATCAATACGAAGCTTCGTGGTCTTGCGGCACGTCCACTTGCTGCAAACCGCAAATGGGCAGAGTCACGCCGTGATCATACGAAGCTATCTAATCTTGCGCGCCAGGATGCATTTACGCCTAGTTTGAAATTGTCTCAGTATTTGGTTAATCGTAGGATTGCGCGCGAGGCGGAAAGTGCGGAGTTTTCGAAGACGATTCAGAATAGGGGCTTGGCTTATGGTGTGGGCAAGAATTATCGTCATGGTGACATAGAATCTGGCATTTTGTCGCGTGAAGGTAAAAGGGCTTATACTGATCAGGCAAGGAATATAGAATATTCGAATATAGTGCTTCGCCATAAGGGCGACATGAACGAAGGTTTTTATGACCGCGTGAAAAATAGCAAGATGAGTCCGTTCCAAATTAAGGAGATTAAGGAGCTTGATACTAGAAATATGGATAGCTCGGATGTCACAGTGATAGAACAGGCGCGTGCTGAGAAGATAGATTACAGAAATGCACTTTCGCGACATGAAAGATTCCATGATGCGGTTAATGCGCATTTTGACGAAGAGAATATGGGCAGAGCTGACTATAAGAGACATTTCGAGGGAAGAGACGAAAAATACAGAGAGGCTTTGGCGCGCTATGATTTGATGAGGAGCCTCATGAATGATAGTAAGGTAGACACACAATATGCAGAAGCTATGGCGGCGCATGGATATGATTCTCAGGCGAAGGTCATCGCTACTAAGATGCAAAAATACTTTGAGTTGACTCCTCCAACAAAAGATAATATGTACAGATTGCAAGAGCTTAGTAAGCATTTTGATAAAGAGAAACTTGATATAGACTCGATCGTGGCAGGGCTTAGAGTGATCAATCAACGTGGCGATACGGATCTTGTGAAGAGTATCGTGGATGATTTAGTAAATGAAGATTATGGTGGCTTGAGACTTGGGTCACACGCGTCACAGGCACTGGCTAGCTTCTTGATGTTTGAAGTGAAAGATAATGACCCGTTCCTAAGGAGATTTGGTAAATATATTAATCTTGAGACAGCGCAGGTGTTTAATGAAGGCAAGCGCAAAAAGATGAATGTGACCTATGACGAATATGTAAAAGGTTATCATATGGAGCCTGAGGAGAGAGATGAAGATGGTAATATCGTAAGAGGCGAGACTATAAGTTATGCTAAGAAGAGTATGAAGACTCTTGTAGAAGGTACTTCTCTCGATAACGTAGAGAGGACGGCATTCTCTAACCTTGACGAAAGCCTAAAGAAGGCATATGGGTATGATTCAGAGCACAAAGACAAAAAATGGGACGTGGATGGTTATTTGAGAAAGCGTGAAGAAATTCAGACGTCAATGGAGCCAGCGTTCTTGTCGGCAGGTTTGAAGTGGCTATCTGGTAGCGAGCAAATGAACAGTGCTGTGAAATTCTGGACTGGTTATGGATTGACGCAATTGAAAGACGAAGATGGCAATAAGATACTAGACGAATATGGTGATCCGAAATACGGGTTGGAGGAGACTTGGAATGCAGACAATGGATTTGCATCTGAGGAAGACAGAGAAAAGGCTAGAAAATACTTCCAGAGAATGTCTACGGCGTGGGCTAAGGACCAGACCACCAACCAGATTCTTGGTATGAGGACCGACTTTAGGGATGCAATGGAAGAGCACTGGATTAATGAGTATTTTGATGCTGGACATGAAGATGAAAGAGCGGCTTACGCATCTGAGATGGAGAATATTGAAGACAAGAGAGCAGAGGCGCTTGCTAGAATCAATGAGACTGCTGGGCAGACTGAAGATGAGAAGAAGGCGGCAAGAACCAAGGTTAATAATGAGTATGATAAGAAGGTCAGTGGCTTGAAAGAAAAAATTGCTGGAAAGCACTTCAGAAAAGTTATGGGTGAAACTGGTAAGCTTAAGCAAATCTATCGCACGAGGACGAGCGGTACTGCTATTAATGCAAAAGACTGGCTACGTCGTTTGGCTAGCCTCGATGATGAGCGTGCTTTGAGAGAAGAAGTAACGCGCTATGATAATGGCAACACAGATAAAATGGATATTCTGGATGTAATGCATAGATTGAATGATAAAAAGAGAGATAAAGATCCAAAAGAATATTTTGAGGCCACAAAGCAACAACTAGAATTATTGTTTGGCGATGATGATCGACTAATGATAAAAGAGTATGAGAATTACTTCAATGATTCGGAAGAGGTCACTACTAAGGACTTGTACGATCACTTGAAAGAATTGATAGAAAGACATTTCGAAGAGAGCTAAATAGAATTTGTTGGTGAAAATCCGCTGGGCAATCCAGCGGATTTTTGCTTTGGTTTTAGCGCCAGATTTTAACGCTTATGGTATAATAATGATATGGCACAATACAAAGTGCCTCAGGATGTTGAGGCGGATGATAAATTAATCGGGCCGTTTAGTTTTCGGCAGTTTGTTTATCTTTTGATTGCCGCAGGATTGATTGCGCTTGCCGTGGCGTTTTTCCAGATTTTTCCGCTTCTAGGTTTGATACCTTTGCCACCAGTATTACTCTTTTTGGCATTGGCGTTGCCACTTAAAAAAGACCAGCCGATGGAGACGTACCTAGCGGCGCTAGTATCGTATTATTTGAAACCTCGAAAACGTGTTTGGACTCCTGGGCAGAAGGAATCTACGATTTTGATTACGGCTCCAAAAATCGTAGAGGAAGTACGGACGAGAGATCTGTCGCAAGAGGAAGCGACACATAGATTGTCTTTTCTCGCGGATATTGTGGATTCTGGAGGCTATGCGATCAAGGGAGCAAATTCTAACCCGATGCGCGAGGATTTGATTGCTGAGGCGAATATGGCTACAGATATCTTCGACAACTATCAGTCTCAGGCGATCGATAGGGCGATTAATCAAGAAAAAGCTTTGCAACATGAGAAGGCGATTAGTGAGATGCGAAAAGCAATTGAAAAGAGCGAACAGGAGATGAACCTTGATTATAAGCCGGAAGTTAAAAGGCCAGAAGCTCCGATCGCAAAGACAATTGAAAAGGCAAGTGCAGCACCTTCGGTGGAAGCTACATCTAGGTTGACGGCAAATATCCCGAAAGATTTAGCTACTTCAAGTGTAATTGTGATGCCGGAGCCGGCGGAGGCTAAGAGGCGCGATAAGGCACCTACAAAAAAGATAAAGGAATTAGCAGATAATTCGGATTTCAGTATCGCGACCATCGCAAAAGAAGCTAATAGAATAAACGGAAAGGAAAAGGGCGAAATCTTTATTTCGTTACATTAAAGTATGCAACCACAGCAACTACAACCACAACAAATGTTACAACCGCAACAGCCGCAGCCAATGCAACAGCCGCAGCAAATTTTGCCGAATCAGCCAATGCAGCAGGCTACTCCGATGATGCAGATGCCGCAGCAGGTAGCCCCAGTAGCGTCTGGTGCGCCAATGGATCCAGCAGCGCAAAATCTAGGAATGACGGCTTTGCAAGCACAGCAGGCGGCGCCAGTTTCGCCAAACAAAGAGTCGCCGACTTCGACACAATCTACGCTTTTGATTTCTGAGCTTCGTGATAATGTGGTGATCATGAAGGATGGCTCATTTAGGGCGGTGGTAGCATGTCGTTCGATCAACTTCGACCTTATGTCTGATGTAGAACGAGAGGCTGTGGAATACTCTTACCAAAATTTCTTAAATTCACTTAAGTTTACGACACAGATTTTGATTAGAAGCCAAAGAGTTGATATTGGTCCATATCTTGAAAAGTTGACTGAAATTCGTCGCAACAACGATAACATGCTCCTTGGCGTTTTAATGGACAATTATATAAACTTCATCGATATTTTGGCGCAAGAAGCAAATATTATGGATAAATCTTTCTTTATCGTGATTCCATATTATTCTTCGGCAGATGCGGAGAAAGTGCTGCAATCTACTAAAAATTTCTTTAAGTCATTTTCAAAATCCAAAACCCCAGAGGTTACACATATTGATAGAGCGACCTATGACAAAGCGCTAAGTGAACTTTCTAACCGAGTAGATACGGTACTGTCTGGGCTATTTCAGATTGGCATTCATGGCGTGAGACTTAATACTAAAGAGTTGGCGGAGCTTTATTATAACTTCAACAACCCAGATACGGCGGTGAGAGAGCCACTAGTGGATTTCTCGAAAGTGGCGACGATGTATGTGAAAAAAGGTGAAAAACCAGTAACGAATGGAGGGAAATAATGGCTAAAAAGAAGAAACTAACGCCAGCTGAGATAGCGGCACAAGCACAGGCTCAGGCTCAAGCGGCAGAAGATGCACGGGTCCAGAGAGCATTCGAACAGGGTACGAATACCTTGCGCGATTTGATTTCGCCGGCAGCGATTGAAATTCATTCGGATTATTTTAGACTTGGTACGAAATATGGGCGAACTTTGTATATCTATGGCTATCCTCGTTCGCTTTATACGGGCTGGATTTCGCCGCTTGTAAATATTGATGAGGTGATTGATATTTCGATGTATATTTATCCGGTGGAATCTGCAGTGGTGATGAAGAATTTGAAGACTAAGGTGACGCAGCTTGAGGCTTCAATGAATTTGAATATGGAAAAAGGGCGTGTACGCGACCCAGAGCTTGAGGCGGCGATTAATGATGCCGAGGAACTTCGTGACCAATTGCAGGTGGGGGCGGAAAGGTTTTTCCGCTTCGGGCTTTATGTGACGCTTTGGGCGGACTCTTTGGATGAGCTGAAATTCGTGCAACAAAAGATTGAGACGATTTTTGGGCAGCAGATGATTTTCTCGAAAGTGGCAGCCTCGCAACAAGAGCAGGGCATGAATTCTGTGATGCCACAATGTACGGATCAGCTACAGATTCGTCGTAATATGAATACGGGGGCGATTTCGACATCGTTTCCATTTACTTCCGCGGATCTTACGCAGGATAAAGGTATTTTATATGGCGTCAATATGCATAATAATGGCCTTGTGATTTTTGATAGGTTTTCACTTGAAAATGCGAACATGGTGGTATTTGCTAAGTCTGGTGCAGGTAAGTCGTTTACCGTGAAGCTTGAGGCGCTTAGGTCGATGATGGTGGGGGCGGAAATTTTGATTATCGACCCTGAAAATGAATATCAGAAGCTTTGTGATGCGGTGGGTGGGGCTTATGTCCGGCTCTCGCTTAATTCGGATGTGAGAATTAACCCGTTTGATCTGCCTAAGGTGGTGGATTCTGAAGATGCAAACGATGCTTTGAGGGCAAATTTGGTGACACTGCACGGGCTGTTTAGATTAATGCTTGGTGGGGCTCAGACAGGAGCAAATGGCCAGGCAATGCCGGCACTTACGGCAAATGAAGAGGCAGATCTTGACCAGGCTTTGATTGATACATATGCGAGGGCGGGTATTACGTCTGACCCATTGACACATCAATCTACACCGCCGACGATTCTTAATCTTTATGATACTTTGCTTCATATGGAAGGGACTGGGCCAGCATTGGCTCAAAGACTTCGCAAATATACTACGGGGACTTTTGCTGGGATTTTCTCGCAACAGAGCAACGTAGATATTAATAATCAAATGGTAGTGTTTAATATTCGTGATCTTGAAGACGAGCTTCGCCCGGTGGCGATGTATATCGTACTTTCACATATTTGGAATGTAGTAAGAGCTGAGCAGAAGAAGCGGCTGCTGATTGTAGATGAGGCGTGGCAGCTAATGCAATTTGAGGATTCGGCAAACTTCTTGTTTAGTTTGGCTAAACGTGCACGTAAGTATTATCTTGGCCTTACTACGATCACGCAGGACGTGGAAGATTTCATGAGCTCAAAGATGGGACGTGCGATTGTGGCAAACTCATCAATGCAGCTTCTATTGAAACAGTCTGCTTCGGCGGTGGATGTTTTGTCCGACGTATTTAAATTGACCGAGGAAGAGAAGAGGCGTCTTGCGAACTTCCCGGTAGGGCAGGGATTATTCTTTGCGGGGCCAAACCACGTGCATATTCAAATCATTGCGAGTGAGACGGAGGAGAGCTTGATTACTACGAATCCAAATGCAAAATAATTATGGTATAATAAAATTATGGACAATGAAAAGCGCTTTGTAACTGGATTAGACGTAGGCACGGAAAATGTCCGTGCGGTGATTGCTACTGTATCAAAAGATGGGCAAATTGCAGTAGTAGGATATAATGAAGGCAAATCTGCTGGCATGCGTAAGGGCGTCCCTGCGAACCTTGCTGGCCCGGCGGGCGCTATCGATAAGATGCTTGGTGAGGCTGAACGCATGGGCGGATACGATGTGCGTTCGGCGTATGTCTCGATTAATGGTTCACAAATTCTCTCTACTAAGACTGAGGGTATGATTGCCGTAGGGACAGTGGAGCATGAGATTGTAGAAGAAGATTTAGATCGCGTGGAGGACGTGGCGGTATCTGGACGGATCCCAGCAAATCGTGACGTGCTTGCTGTGGTGCCGCTTGAATATGCGCTTGATGGACAAGGCGGGATTAAAGATCCGATCGGGATGTCTGGAGCTCGTCTCGAGATGCGAGCAAATGTGATTTCTGCATTGACGCCGAATTGTGAAAATCTCAAGAAGGCTACAGCGACGGCTGATGTGCAAGCCGAGAGGATGATCCCTAGCGTAGTGGCAGCAGCAAAAGCAGTTTTGACTGAACGTCAAAAAGAGAATGGCGTTGCGGTGATTGATCTTGGTTCGGCGACGACTTCTGTGGCTGTGTATGAGGAAGGTGATTTACAATATGTCGGGGTGGTGCCAGCAGGTTCGAATAATATTACAAATGATCTTGCAATTGTGCTTGCGATTGACCCAGATATGGCAGAAGAGATAAAGACTCGTTTTGTGACTGGCGATTTTGATAGTGAAAAATCTCCAGTAATAAAGATCGGTAGAGAAGGGCGAGCGGACAGGGCATTTGAGAGAAAAGAAGTCGAAGAAGTGGTAAAAGCACGTCTTGATGAGATTTTTGGGGAAGTTCGTAAAAAATTAAAATTGGCGAAGTACGATCAGCGCTTACCAGAGGGTGTAGTGCTTGTAGGCGGAGGTGCCAAGATGCGGGATATTGATTTGTTTGCAAAGAAGGTACTGGAAGCATCCGTGAAGATTGGTGTACCACTAGGGCTTGGTGGAGTTTCTGAGTCGATTGAAAAGCCAGAGTATGCAGCAGCGGTAGGGTTAGCCTTGATTGCGGCGGAAGATAATCCAATGCCGATGGCGGCAATAAAAAAGCCTAAAAAGTCTGTAAAGAAATCCAAGAGCGGAGCAGGCGGAATAGGCTTTTTGAAAAAGATTTTCTCGAAATTTTAAGTATGGTTTGGCTTGGGGGCGTGGAGCTTTATTAGACTGAGGAATTTGGGGGTGGGGTGGTATTTTATTACGCGCGGTGATTCTAGGTTCCGTCAAGAGTTTGGTATAATAAAGATATGGGTAAAATGAATATTTTGGATTATGCGAAGGGGGTAGAGAAAATGGTGGACCCGATGGAAGTCGGGAAGGTAATGTACATGCAAACAAAAATGCGGCATTTGCCGGTGTGCTTGCAACGAAAAATTGTAACAAGTGCGTCAAAAAAAGCAGATAAAATGCCGTTTGTGGTAGAGCCGTATTGCTCGTTTCTTTTTTATGAGCTAACGGAGCCGGAGAGGATTCAGGAATTTTTACCGGAGGGGTTTAGGCCAGCGAAAGCTGCCATATTTGAAGGTGATAAGCCGGAATATTATGGGATTGTGTCGATGTTTCGGATTCATACGAGCGTGTTTTGGGGCGCGAGGGCAGAGTTTTACCTTGTGGCGGAGAATATTGAGACGGGACTTTTGTCGTGGATTATGTGTGATTATATTAGCGATACGATTTCGTATGACGAAAAGCATGGGTTGAAATCGCCAGACGTGCGAGCGGCGGTAATGACGACGACTTGCGAGGGGGATTTTGTGTGCGATATGACAAATGCGGAGGGGGATAAATTTGCGCGGTGCGAGATGGGTCTTGGTGGGGATCGGGATGTTCGTAGTGGACGTGAGGGGGCTTTTGGTGGGGCGAAGATGCGAGCGCTAGATGCGCGGCTCTGGATTGAGGGGAATACCTCGATTGCGTATGGACGAAACGCTGGCGAAAAGGATGGAGATTTGTTTTCGCTAACTTTCTTTCCGGAAGAAATGAAACAGGCGCTTGAAGTGCCGCTTGAGGCGGTGCGGGTGGCGGATGTGCTTTGCGGGGTGGGGAAGGTTGGCGGAGTGCTTGAAAGGGCGGTGAGTTTTCCGTTTGCGCAACATATGCTTTCGGACGCGCCGGGTGCGCGGACTCACTATGGGTCCGAGAAGGCGTTGCGCGAAGCGGTGATGAAAGTGGATTTTAAGAAGATTAAGACGTTAAACAAATAAGGAGGGGACGTGATAATTACTGTAAGAGTTAAACCTGGGGCGAAGGTGGGGCCGAAGTTGGAGCGGCTTGAAGACGGGAGCTATGTGGCGTTTATTCGCGCGCGGGCGCATGATGGGGAAGCGAATGCAGCGCTTGTGGAGCTTTTGTCTGATTATTTTCATACAGCGAAAAGTTTGATTACAATCAAAAGCGGTGCGGGGTCGCGGGTAAAAACTGTTGAAATTCTGCAGGTAATGTGATATAATTGTATGAGTGATGAGGGCCGGTAGCTCAGCTGGTTAGAGCACGAGCCTCTTAAGCTTGGTGTCGTGGGTTCAAGTCCCACCCGGCTCACCACTAGATTGCTCCAGCGGAGCTTTTTTGTTGCTGGGATTTGTGGAGCGCCTACGCCCCGCGCACTAATATCGAACTAGAAACGCCTGAAAGGGCGGTTCTTTTGTTTTTGGGGTATAATAGTACTATAAAAGGAAGATAATATGCTGATAAAAAATTGTAATCTGATTTCGATGGCTGAGGGGAGGGAAAAATACGAGCCGGGCGTAGATATTTTGGTTGAGGGCGGCAGGATTTCGCGGATTGGCAAAAATTTGGAAACGCCGGAAGATGCTGAGGTGATTGATGCTGGCGGCAAAATTGTGATGCCGGGGCTGATCAACACCCACGCGCACATTGCGATGAGCATTTTTCGCGAAACACTTGATGGGTACACTTTGCAGGATTGGCTGACCAAAAAGATTTGGCCGATGGAAGATCGGATGACGGCGGACGATATTTATTGGGCGTCGCTACTTTCGTTTGTGGAGATGGTAAGTACGGGTACTGTGATGGCGAACGACCAGTATTTTTTGCCGGAAAATACCATCAAAGCAGCGCTCGACATGGGTGTGCGCCTGATGGTGACGCGGACGGTTTTTGACGTGACGAACAATGCGGACGGAATGCTGGCGGAGCAGGAAAAAATAATTAGCGATTACAAGGGCAAGTACGAAACGATTTATCCAAATGTGGGGATTCATGGTTTTTATACGACTGGGGCGGAGACGGTGCAAAAATGTGTGGCGCTGGCGAAAAAATATGACGTGCCGGTGCATGTGCATTTTTGTGAAAATGCGCAGGAAGTTGCGGATATCAAAAACAATTATGGCGTGGAAAGTCCGGTGGAAGTGCTGGAAAAATATTTTGGGGGCGTGCATACGATTTTGGCGCATGGGGTGAAGCTGAGTGAGACCGAGGTTGAAAGGCTGTCTAAGCTGGACGTTGCGGTGGCGCATAATCCGGTGAGTAATTTGCGGCTGGCTTGTGGCGTGGCGAAGGTTCAGTACATGATGGACAAGGGTGTAAATGTGGCGCTTGGTACGGACGGGCAGGGTAGTGGTTCGAGCATGGATTTGTTTGAGCAAATGAAATTTGCGGCGCTGCTTCAAAAGGGCGAGTTTGAGGATGCTGGGTTTATGAATAGTTATGATGTTTTGAAAATGGCGACAATAAATGGTGCGAAGGCGCTTGGTGTTTCTGATGAAATTGGTTCGATTGAAGAGGGGAAGGCGGCGGATATTATTATGGTGGACCTTGATTCGGTTTGCTGCCAGCCGACGGGGAATGTTTTTTCGGATTTGGTGTACAATGCCAAGGGTAGTAATGTGCGGATGACGATGGTGAATGGCAAGGTGGTGATGCGGGATGGCGAAGTGTTTGGTGTTGATGGGGGCGGTATTACGGCCGGCAT
>CAMZFK010000012.1 GCA_947306055.1 uncultured Candidatus Saccharibacteria bacterium
GCAGTATCTCCATAGACAGCACTAACTACAACAATGGCACTACTGCCTCCCTAGCCTATGGTTCCACCCATACCATTACTGGTAACTATGCATCAGGCTACGAGTTCAATAACTGGTCCACATCAGGCAACATCTCACTAACAAGCTCCTCCTCATCTACCACCACCATGACTGTGACTGGTGCTGGTACACTAACCCTAACAGGAAAACCAAGCTGCAGCAGCACCATTACTGGTACTATGCAAGACTTCAAACCATGTAGTAGTATCACAAACGGCACTACTGGCACCCTCACAGACAGCAGAGATGGGACTAGCTATACTGTAGGTAAACTAGCTGATGGTAAATTCTGGCTGCTAGATAACCTAGCCCTAGATATTACCAACTCTACGGTGAAGAATAATCTCTCTGAGACCAATACCAATGCTTCAAATACGACTCTAAACTACCTTAAGAACGGGGGTGGCACCACTTCGGACCAATATGCTATGGCAAGTGTAGCTATTACTACTTCTGGTTTCAATGATAGTTATAGTTATAGAGCTCCATATATTAATATTGCTAGCAAAGATATTTCTCAACTTCTTGCCATGAATCAGCCTGGTTCCGGTAAAATAGGTATATATTATAATTACTGCGCCGCTTCTGCGGGCTCATATTGTTATGGCGATTATAGTATAGGCTATGGTATATCTTCTGGCGATGCTACTGAAGATATTTGTCCAGCAAATTGGCGCATGAGTAGTAGCGGAGAATACAACACCCTCCTTACTGCATATTCTAATGACAAGGTGGCTTTTGTTAACGCCCTTCGTACTCCTCTTTCTGGTGGTTATAGATATGGCCAGACGATAAGTAGTACCCAGGGCTCAATTGGCTATTTTTGGTCTTCTACACGAAGAAGTGATAGTGATATGTACTATCTGGTAGTTAATTCATCATCCGTGGGGCAAGGTTCTTTCGTGCGTAAAGATGGTTACTCGGTTAGATGTGCTTTAGATCTATTGGCGGGCTATACGCTTACTTATAACAGGAACACAAACGATCCGGTCTCAAATATGCCGATCGACCAAACTGGTAGCACGAATTCTGTTCGGGGAATTATGCTTTCAGATAATACTCCTACCCGCTCCGGATACGCCTTTCTTGGTTGGTGTACTACCCAGCCAACTACGAATAATGGTATAGACTCTTGCTCTGGTATTACGTATAATCCGGGAGGCAAGTACGACATAGGCACTAATCAAACAGGGCCAATCCCCATCACTCTTTATGCCATGTGGAGCCAAAAATTTATGATAAATCTTAATATGACTAATGGTGCAAGTAGCATTACTATAGATGATACCGATTATGATGCAGACGTACCTTTGGCTAGAGGTACATATACTATTTCTGGTAAATATAATAGCGGCTATATATTCTCTAGTTGGTCTACATCTGGCAATATATCAGTAGCTAGCACGTCTTCAGCTTCCACTACACTCACTATCTCTGGTCCTGGTACGCTAACTTTGACCGGGAAGACTTGCGTTGCTACTCTACCTTCTGACACCGGTATTATGCAAACATATTCTATCTCGGCATCGACACTGGCTAATGTTTGCCCAGGGGCTACTACTACACTAAGAGATAATCGTGACGGTACGACCTATACGGTAGGCAAACTAGCGGATGGGAGAGTTTGGCTGCTTGACAATTTTGCATTAGATCTTTCTACCACTAGAAATCTTACTCCTTCAGATACCAATATTACTTCTAATTGGACTGCACCAGAGGGTATTGCTGCTTCTTGGGACCAGTACGCAAGTAAGCCACAAATCGTTGTTGATTATAAAGATACTACCGCTAATACTGGAGGATATACGGCTGGAAAATTCGGCATTTATTACAATATCCCTGCTGCTCTTGCGGGGTGGAATAACAATGGTGATATTTGCCCCAAGGGTTGGCGTATGCCTGTAGGCGGGGACAATAATGAATATCAGGTTTTGTATGATGCATATGATAATAATTATACAGATTTGGTAAATGCTTTCCGTTTGCCTCTTTCTGGGTTGTATGTAAATAATGGCCCGTCGGGTTATCAGGGTTGCTTTTGGACTTCTACGGTGGGGAATAATGGTATGTCTTTTGATGCTCTTAGAATCACCACTAGCAGTGTTGACGTCATGGGGAATGCTCAGTATATGCGAGGAGCTTCGGTTCGTTGCGTGCTAAAGTAGTACTATCCTTCGCGTCGCCCTGCTTCTTCCCTCTAAGATGAAATATACCACGAGTGCCACAACTCCTGTGGCGGGTTGGGTTGGGAGTAGACGAAGCCGACAATGGATATAAAAATTTTAAGCAAAAAAACTACATTTTTGCATTAATAGTGTGTTATAATAAGCATAAGAATTAAGGAAAGAGGATTTTTATGCAACCACAGCAACCAATTGCGCCGGGTCAACCAACTCCGGTGCGACCAAACCCATTTACTACGGCACCGGTAGCACCGGCCCCAGTAGCTCCAGTGGCGCCAGAGCCAGTGGCTCCAGAGCAGCCAGTAAGTATTCTTGATACTGATGGCGACGACAAGAAAAAATCATTGATTATCATGATCGTTCTTGGTGTGTTAGCGCTTGGCGGGATTGTGTTTGGCATAATCGGTATGGTCACTGGTGCGAATAAGAAGCCAGAAACTGTCGTAAAAGTCGAAAAGACTATCGACTTAAATGAAGTACAGAATTTGGTAAATCCATTCTTGAAGCCTATGACGTATCTTGGGACGATTCTGGATTTTGGTTTTAGTGATTCTGCGAAGTTTGAGCTTGCAAGGGTCAATTCCGATGCTAGCCGCGCAGAAGGCAATGGTATAATTGTAGACTATCAGCCTGTCAGCAGAGAATACGAATATCTCTTTGGTGAAGTTCTAGAGAAAAAGAGCTATGGTGGCGAACAATTACCAATATATAATTTCGTAATCGATGAAGCTACCGGCACGGAGAGATTTGTCGCTTCCGAAATCGGTGGCAGTGGCGGCTATGGTATAGGGACTTTCTCTATCGTGAAGGATGCCTACTATGATGGCGAAGATTTGATCGTGGAAATTTACCATGACAACGTGACAATGTGCGCAGTTGCTGAGGGCGAGGACACTGATTATTGCTTGCCTGGCGATGCGGGCGGTGCCACCTACAAATATATGACTGAAGAAATGGCTGATTTCATCGATGAAAATGAAGCATCAATCCCAGTATATAGCCTATTCTTCTCGGTAGACGAAGGACATTATGTACTTACGGACATCGAGCAGGACTCGGTAGAGGAATAATTTTATAAAAACCGGCCCTAAAAAGCCGGTTTTTTCGTGCTATAATATAATTTATGAAGAAAAAGCGTATATGCTATTATTATATCACACTTTTGCTTTTTTGTCTAGTGTCTGTGGGTGGCACCCCTGTTTCGGCGATTACAGAAGCTCAAAAAAATGCGATAATTGATCATTGCGATGCGATTAGAGAAGATTTGAAGACCGTGCAAAAGAAAGACCGCCGAGTGAGGGTGTATCTCGGGAGATATTATGAGACGATTTTAAGTAAATTTATTACGCCGCTTAATATTAGGATTGTTGGAAATAGCTTACCCGTGAATGAACGACTTTTCAACAATCAAGTGAATTTTGCCGACAAGAAGAGCGCTTTTGAGGAAGATTATATCAGCTACCAGCAAGAGCTGGAGAAGTTGGTGACTGGGATAAATTGTAAAAATATGCCAGAAGAATTTTACTTGCAGCTTGGGAGGGTCCAGAGGAAGCGAAAAATCGTAAATCAAGATGCGACAGAGTTACGTAAATTAATGGGAGAGCAAGTGAAGCTAGTAACTGCTCTTAAGGGTAAATTATGACGAGTGGCGGACGGAATTTGTTGATTTTGGGCGTGGCTTCGGTGGTTTTTGCGCTTGCTACGACGATAGTTTCGGTGGCGATTTATCATAACTCGGGAGATATTTATCTTGATAGGTCAGTGCCAGGGTTCATGCCGGACGAAGATGAAATTGAGCAAGAAGGCGAGGAAGAAGATTATACCTTTCCGGATAGTGGGGCGTTAGATTCGGTAGTTCTAGATGAATATTTGGAGAAATTGAAGATAGAAATTGATGCTGTGGATATCTATGACGTGCCATTTGGAGAGGAAATTTTGTCTGACGAAAGGTTGGGTATACAATGACGAAGATTCTATGGACTGATGGAAGTGCCGTGCCGAATCCTGGGGCTGGCGGATTTGCGGTAATTGAAGTAGTGGGGAATAATGGGAAGCCAGTGGTGGTCGGAAAGGATGAAGATACGACGAATATTCGGATGGAGGGTAAGGCGATGATTGCGGCGATAAAATACGCTGGTGATGAGGGCTGTGAGATTCATTCGGATTCGCGGTTCTGGATTGATACATTGGAAAAATGGGCGCCAAATTGGCAAAAAAATGGCTGGGTGAAGCGAGATGGGGCGATCAAAAATTTGGATATCGTGCAAGAGTTATACAGTCTTTACACAGAGTATTCAGTGAAATTAGTGTGGGAAAAGGGGCATGCTGGCACACGATTTAATGAAATGGCGGACGAGTGGGCCAACAAGGCACGCGAAGGTGCAAAATTGCCTGAAATGTGATATTATAAATACATGAAATTGTCTGAGGAATTAATTTATCGTGGCTTCAAAGCCGAAACTACTATTGAAAATCCAGAAGATTTAGATACTAGAGAGGTGAAGAAATTTTATTTTGGGGCAGATCCGTCGGCGGATTCTTTGACGATTGGGAATTTAGCGTCTCTTATGATGTGTGCGTGTTTTGTGCGACATGGATATCAGCCATATCTTTTGGTGGGTGGTGCGACTGGGCAAATCGGTGACCCAAAAGACAATGGTGAACGAGATTTGAAAAGCCTAGACGAGGTAGCACACAACAAGGCTTGTATTAAATCCCAGATGGAGCGCATCATCAATGCAGATGGGCTCACTATGGTGGATAATTATGATTGGTTTAAAGATATCAATTATCTGACATTTTTGAGGGAAGTTGGTAAAAATTTCTCGATGACGCAGCTACTTGATCGTCAGTTTGTCCAAAAAAGGATTGGTAGTGGTGGGGCAGGGATTAGCTATGCGGAATTTTCGTATACCTTGATTCAAGGTTATGATTTCTTACATCTCTATCGTGAATATGGCGTATCTTTGCAGCTTTGTGGGGCTGATCAATACGGCAACTGTACCTCCGGCATCCATTTGATTAAAAGACTTGAAGATGCGACGGCTGACGTATGGTCTACGCCGCTCGTGATTGATCCTGTGACGGGGCGTAAATTCGGTAAGTCCGAGGGGAACGCGGTCTGGTTGGCTGGTTCGGATAACGGCTCTGGTAACTACACATCGATATTTGACTTTTATCAATTTTGGCTTAGACAGCCAGATGAGTCGGTAGAGTATTTGATAAAAATCTATACTTTGTACGAAAAAGAAGAGATCGAAGATATTTTGAAACGGCATTTTGAAAATCCGGAATTAAGAATTGCGCAAAAAGCCTTGGCGTTTGGTGCGACGAGTGTGGTGCATGGTCGTAAAAATGCCGAAGCCGTAGAGAATTTGACGGCGGTGTTGTTTGATAAGAATACAAATTTTGGTGAATTTAGTGAGGACGAGATTAATGAATTTGCCGAATTTTTGCCAGTAGTAGATAGAGGAGTTACATTAGTTGATGCGCTCGTCTTTGCTGGGCTTGCTGAGTCTAAGAAAAAAGCAAGGGAGTTTATCTCTGGCGGGGCAGTTTCTGTAAATGGCGTAAAGGTTACAGATGAAATTATCTTAAACCAGACAGCTATCATTAAGAAGGGCAAAAACGATTTTGCTGTAGTCAGATAGCGATTTGTGCTATAATGGGGCTATGAAAATTTCGAAAGCTATTATTCCGGTAGCAGGATGGGGGACGCGTCGGCTGCCTATTACTAAGATTATTGAAAAATCGATGCTCCCGGTGGGGAATCGTCCACTCGTGGATTATTCGGTGCAGGATTTGATTAAGGCGGGCGTAAAAGATATTTATATGGTGATTTCAAATGTTGAACCATGCCAGGTGAGGGAATTTTATCGTGACAATTTGGCGCTTAATCAGTATCTGATTGAACGGGGCAAGGAGGATAGACTGGCGCTCGCAAAAACTTTACCTGACGATGTGACTATTCATTATACGGTGCAGGACCCATCTGGTAAGTATGGCACAGCGGTGCCTATTGCGCTAGTGACGGAAGAATTCAAAATTGACGAGCCGGTGCTCGTATTTATGGGCGATGATTTTATTTGGAACCCAGGTGGTGAATCGGCAGCGGAATCTTTGATAAAAGCTGTTGGTGATAGTGGCGATGCCGCTATTCTTGGCGTCGAAATTCCAATTGAAAAAGTCAGTAAGTATGGAGTGTTGTCTGTCAAAGATGGTAATCTCGTAGGAGTAGTAGATACGCCTAGCCCTGAAGAAGCCCCGTCTAATATGATAAATGTTTCAAAATATATCCTGACTCCAGAATTGTTGCAAAAAATAGTTAAATACGTGAAAGAGAATGATTTTGGGCCTACAGATCAGGAATACATGATTACAGATGTCTTTGACGAATATGTCAAAAATGGTGGTGTGATGAAGGTAGCTCCGACTACTGGTGAATATCTTGATGGCGGCTCGGTCGAGGGCTGGCTCCACGCAAACAATGTAGTTTGCAAACAATAGATTTACAGAGGTAAAGAAAATAAATTAGCACTCTTGCATTATGAGTGCTAATTTAGTATAATGATATTATGCAAGAAGAATTTAGTGAGATTATGAATAGGCTATCTGAAAATGCAAGATTTGCACTTCAGAAAGCGGATTTCTATAGTAAAAGATATAATAACGGGTATATGAGTACGGAGCATTTGCTCCTTGGGCTTTTGGCGATTGATACTTCTACGGCGGCAAGGATTTTGACCAAGGAAGGGGTAATACTTGATGACGTGGAAAAAGCCTTAAATAAAGTAGCGGTTGAGGTGCCTGGCTCAGATATGGCGATGATGTCGCTTTCTGAGTCGGTGATTTTGACACTAAGGATGGCGCAGAATTTCACTCAAGAAGAAGGATTGACTGTGATAGGCACCGAACATATTTTGTATGCACTTTTGTCGCAGCCGAATTCAAGGGCGTCATTGATTTTGGCCGGCCTAAAAGTCGATAATAATGAAGTTTTGGGCGAGATTGAAGATTTGGTTGAGCAACAGACTAAGGACGAAAAATTAAAAGCCGAAAAGGCTAAGTATGTAAAAGGCTCGAATTTAAAGTATTTGACGAGATATGGTAAAGATTTGACCGAAGAGGCGAGAAGTGGCAAGCTGGATACTGTAATTGGTAGAGAAAATGAAATTGAGCGTGTAGTGACGGTGCTTTCGCGTCGTACGAAGTCAAATCCTGTACTAATTGGTGAAGCTGGCGTTGGTAAGACGGCGATTGTCGAAGGCCTAGCGATGCGAATCGTAAAAAATGAGGTCCCGGGCAATTTGATTGGCAAACATATTTATCAGGTAGATTTGTCGTCCGTGGTGGCGGGGACGAAATTTCGTGGTGAATTTGAGGAGCGCATTAAGGGGATTATTGATGAGGCGACTGGCGACGATTCGATATTGTTATTTATCGATGAGATTCATTTGCTTTGTGGCGCTGGTTCGTCTGAGGGATCGATGGATGCGGCGAATATTTTGAAGCCGGCGCTCGCTAGAAATACAATTAACTTAATCGGCGCAACTACACTAGACGAATATCGCAAAAAAATCGAAAAAGACAAGGCTCTTTCGAGACGCTTTCAGACTGTGATGGTGGAAGAGCCGTCGGCGGCTGTAACGCTAAGGATTTTGAAAGGCATCAAAAAACATTATGAAAATCATCATGGTGTGATAATTCCAGACGAGATTTTAGAAACTGCTATTACGATGAGTCAGAGATATATTAATGATAGATTTATGCCTGACAAAGTAATAGACATTATCGATGAAGCTTCAGCGATTTGTAAAGTAGCTGCGGACAAGAAAGGTGGCGGCAAGTATAAAAAGATGAAAATTGAAAAAGCTGCTTTGGAAGAAAAAATTACCGAAGCTGCGGAAAAAGAGGATTATGAGAAAGCTGCAAATTTGAAGACTGAGCTTCTGAAACTTGAAAAGGAAATCGAGAAAATGCAGAAAGCTGGCGCAGCGAAAGAACCTGAAACTCCTGTGCTTATGGAAGAAAATTTGGCGACAGCGATTTCTTTGAAAACTGGAATACCAGTCTCTAAGGTTCATGGATCGGAAATGAAGATGTTAATGGAGCTAGAAGAGCACATCAAGGAGTCGATTATCGGTCAAGATGAGGCCGTAAAAGCGGTAGCGAAGGCGATTCGTCGGGGTAGGAGTGGAATTGCGGATTCTAGAAGGCCGATCGGCTCATTCCTATTTATGGGCCCGACAGGTGTAGGCAAAACGGAGCTTGCGCGCGTAATCGCACGGGAAGTTTTCGGTGGCGAAAACGCATTGGTAAAAATCGATATGAGCGAATTTGGCGAAAAGCACAACGTGTCTAGACTTGTGGGGGCGCCGGCCGGCTATATTGGTTATGACGATGGTGGAAAATTGACGGAAGCTGTACGCCGTAAACCATATTCGGTGATTTTGTTTGACGAGATTGAAAAAGCGCATCCGGATGTATTTAACTTGCTTTTGCAGATTTTGGAAGACGGAGTTTTGACTGATGGGCAAGGGAATAAAGTTAAGTTTAATAATACTGTTGTGATTCTTACATCCAATCTCGGTTCGTCTGATATGTATAGAGAATCTGAACTTGGCTTCACCGCAAAGACAGCCAAAGATAAAAAAGCCCTGGCTGAGGAATATGAAGAAAATAAATCATATGCGATGAAAGCGCTTAAGAAAGTAATGCGTCCAGAATTAATAAATCGTCTCGATAACATTTTAGTATTTCATGCTTTGACTAAAAAGGATGTGGAAAGAATTTTTGACAATTTGATCGATGATCTGAAACGACGATTGGCAGTAAAGGGAATCGGCATTAAGATTACGCCAGAGGCAAAAGATTATTTGATTAAGGAAGGCTATGATCCTAAGAATGGCGCAAGACCATTACGTAGGAAGATTGAAGATGAGGTCGAGTCGATGCTCTCTGAAGCGATTATTTCCGAACAACTCAAAAAGGGAGATATTCCTATTTTGAAATTAGTAAAAGGTAAATTAAAGTTAGAAAAGGAGAATTAAATGAAAGAAAAAAGTTATTTAGTTCCAACGGTGGTGGAGGAAACGAATAAGGGCGAGCGTGCGTATGATATCTATTCAAGACTTTTGAATGATAGAATCGTGTTTCTAGGCGAAGACGTAAATGCACATACGGCTAACCTTGTGGTGGCGCAGCTTCTCTATCTTGCACACGAAGATCCAAAAAAACCGATAAAACTTTACATTAATTCCCCAGGCGGTTCGGTATATGATGGGCTCGCAATTATTGACACGATGAATTATATTGAGCCAGATGTAGAAACTATCGGTATTGGTCTTCAGGCAAGTATGGGTGCGATGCTTCTCTCTTGCGGAGCTAAGGGCAAGCGTTACTGTCTTCCAAATGCCAGGATTATGATTCACCAGCCATCTTCTGGCACAGAAGGTAAAATTACCGACCAGGAAATTATGCTTCGTGAAGGCGTGTTCCTTAAAAAACGCTTGGCAGAGATTTTTGCGAAAAATACCGGTAAGACTGTGGCGCAAGTAGAAAAAGACATGGATCGGGATAATTGGATGAGCGCCGAGGAAGCTAAGGCTTACGGTATTATCGACGAAATAATTAAGTAGTTTATTTCACTGGTTTAGTGATATTTGCTCCGTGGCCGTAGTCTGGGATGATAATAGGGTGTCTATTTCCCTTGTGGTCGTAAAGTGGAACGTCTAATTCATGCGCTAAGGTATTTATGACGGCGGCCCCGATGCGTAGACCAGTAAAAGAGCCAGGTCCAGACATAAAAGTGATTTTTGTGATATCTTTAAAATCCTTATTGTTCTCTTTTAGTTTTTCATGAATGAATTTTAATAAACCTTCCGCGAGCTCGCGACCGGAATCCCATTTGTAGGTTTTTTGATTGATTTTTAGAATAGTGGTCGGGGTGCTAGTGTCTAAATAGAGTTCGGCATCGGTAAGATCCCCCGCGGTATTTACTGCTAGTGGAGAGAGATTTTCTGGTTTTTCTTCTGTAAAATCTAGGGATAGGTCTTGATTCTCTACTGTGACTGAGCGATCGCCGTTCTCTTCTAGTTTTATAGTGATGGTGGTGTGAGCTTTAGGTAAAATGTTTTTGACTGATTCGCCCCATTCCACGACGATGATGGCGTTTTTATCCTGAAGATTCTCATTCAAATTATCCGCCATAAGTCCGACGTCTTTAAGGCGATAAAAGTCATAGTGAATAAGATTTTTATTATCTTTCGTGACGTAATTTTTGGATATAGTAAAACTAGGGCTAGTGACTTCATTTATCACACCTAGTCCTTCAGCGAGCCCACGAGTAAAAGTAGTCTTTCCTGCTCCGACGTCGCCGATGAGTTCGATGACTTTTGGAGTAGATTTGATACTTTTGGCGAATTCCCTACCGAATTCGAGCATCCCTTGTGTGGAATTGATTTTCATTGTATAATTATACCATGAAAATTTATATTTCAGGTATATCTGGAACTGGAATGGGCCCGCTAGCCTTAATGGCGGAGCGAGCAGATATCGATGTGTGTGGTTCGGATTTAGCTAAGGGGGCTATTTATGAAGAATTGGTTAACGCTGGGATTCAAGTAAAGATTGGCAAGCAGACAGGGGAATTTCTAAAAGAAAAAATAAATGAGGGCGTGGATTGGTTTGTCTATACTTCTGCCCTGCCCGAAGATCATCCGGAGTTGGTAGCAGCAAAAGCTGCTGGCATCAAAGTGACAAAACGTGACGAGCTCACGGCGTTTTTGGTTGAAAAATTAGGCCTTAAAATGGTGGCTGTGGCCGGAACTCATGGTAAGACTACTACGACTTCAATGATTGTATATGCGGCGTTGAAGCTTGGCCTGCCGGTGTCTTATATTGTTGGCACCACGCTTGGTTTTGCCCCGTCTGGTGCGTATAAAGATGGAGATGAATATTTTATATATGAGGCGGATGAGTATGATAGGAATTTTCTGAAGTTTCATCCAGATATCGCTGTGATTGTGTGGGTATCATACGACCACCCAGATATTTATCCGACAAAGAAAGATTATAAGGATGCTTTTTCGCAGTTTGAATCTCAGAGTAAGAAGGTAATTAAAAAAGCGATTATATCGCCAGATAGGCTTAAACTGACTGGGGAGCTTAGAAGGATTGACGCTTCGTTGGCTTTGAGTGCGCTTCATGAGATGGCTCCAGAAATTTCAATTGGTAAAATAATAGAAATTTTGGATGAATTCCCTGGTGTAGGTAGAAGATTTGAAAGATTGGACGACGGAATTTATTCAGATTATGCACATCACCCGGAAGAAATTGAGGCGACTCTTGATGTGGCTAAAGATGAGGCGAAAAAGCAAGGCATGAGGGGCGTAGTGGCAGTATATCAACCACACCAAAACGTGCGTCAACATGAAGTACGCGATGGATACGCTAACGCGTTTTCGTGGGCGGATAAAGTTTATTGGTTACCTACTTATCTTACGAGAGAAGATCCATCACTTGAAATTTTGATGCCGGAAGATTTTATTTCTGGGCTTTTTGAACCAGAGAAAGCAGAAAAAGCAGAACTTAACGACGAGCTATTTTCGAAGATTTTAGCAGCAAGAGATAATGGATATTTAGTAATATTGATGACGGCTGGTCCGGCGGATTCTTGGCTTAGGAAAAAACTCGGTATTTTTTAGTTTGGTATTTTCCTGTTGGCTATGCTAAAATTATAGTATGAAAAAGAAGAAACTTTTCTGGGGACTTGGCTTAGGCTTCTTGGTGGTTATTATTGGTGTAATTGTCGCTATTATTATAATAAATACTCGACCAAAAGATAGTGGTGAATTTACGGCTGAGCAGACTAATATAGGGATTTCTTTCGGTAGTGAGATTGAGCAAAAATATGATACCGACGAAAATTATCTTTCTAGCGATGCGGTAGCTGATTTTGAAAAGAGGTTAGAAGACTGTAAGAGTAGCATTTGTAAAGTTTATGTAAGTATGGCATATATGGATTTTGTGTATTTGCATTATGACAATGTGGATAGAGCTACTGATGTGATGCTTGCGATTGAGAATGAGGTGAAAGATGCCCCGCAGACCGTGGCGATAGATTATTATGTTGCCTTGAGGGACTTCGCAAAAGAACTTGGATCGGAGTATGAATTGGTATATGAATATTACAAAAGTTTTGTAGAGGAATTATTGTCTGGTAAGACAGCGAAGCAGATTTTGGATGAAAGAATGCCGAAAAGTGAGTTAAAGAGCGTCATTGAGCAGGATGATGCTGATGAAGATGAGGATGAAGGCGAAGACTAATTTTGTATGCCAGCAGTGCGGGGCGACATACGCAAAATGGATGGGGCAGTGTACTAACTGCCAGGCTTGGAATTCTCTAGTGGAGCAGGTGGCAGAGCCGGCTAGTGGTGCTGGTAAGTCTGCGATTGCCAAAGGACAAGTTTCTGGCAAAAAATTGGATTTTGTAAAAATCAACACGATTGTACCGAGCGATGCGAAGGCTAGGCTTGCTACGTCTTTTAAGGATTTTGATATGGTGCTAGGTGGGGGGATTTTGATGGGGTCGGTGAGCTTACTAGCTGGGCAGCCTGGTATGGGTAAATCTACACTTCTGATGCAAGTATGCGCTGCGGTGGCAGAGGGCGGACATAGTGTACTCTATATTTCTGGTGAGGAATCGGCGGGGCAGGTGAAGCTTCGCGCGGAAAGGTTGGGTGCTAAGTCGGAAAATCTCAATTTTGCCGCATCGACGTCTGGTAATGACATAGCAAAGACGATTGAGAGTGGTGAATTTGATCTTGTGATTGTAGACTCAATACAAACTTTGATGATGGATGAGATTTCTTCGGCGCCGGGTACGGTGTCGCAAGTGACGAATTGCGGGAATTTGATTATTCGCGCGGCAAAATCTACGGACACAGCCGTGATTATCGTGGGGCACGTAACGAAGGATGGAACTTTGGCTGGGCCAAAAGTTTTGGAGCATTTGGTAGATGTGGTTTTGAATTTTGAGGGCGATAGGTATGGTGGATTCAAGACGGTGCGAGCGGTGAAGAATCGTTTTGGCTCGACAAATGAGGTGGCGATTTTTGAAATGATTGACAGTGGACTAAAGGAAGTGGCAAATCCATCGGCAGCTCTACTTGAAGAGAGGACGAACGAAGATGGTTCGGTGATTTTGGCTACGCTTGAGGGGAATCGTCCTTTGCTCGTGGAAATACAGGCGCTCACTACGCCTTCTAATTATGGCTATCCGAAACGGACAGTGTCTGGGTTTGATCTCAATCGTCTAAATCTTTTGATTGCGGTGATTGAACGAAGGACGAAATTGAAATTATCAGATAAAGATATTTTTGTGAATGTGGTGGGTGGAATTAAATTGAATGATTCGGCGGCAGATCTTGCTGTATGCATGGCGATTGCTTCGGCGGCGGCAGGAAGAAAGCTTGAAGATGGCTACGTGGTGTTTGGCGAAGTAGGGCTTGGTGGTGAAATCCGCTCGGCTTTTCGGGCAGACCAGAGAATCGCGGAGGCAAAAAAGCTTGGGTTCAAGCATGCGATTGGTCCCGCTGCTGTAAAAGACAAATTCGTGATGCCGGTGACGAGCCTTCGCGAAGCACTGATTCGATTTGTAAAATGAAAAGTCACCGATAGGCTTTTAGAGGGCCGCTCCGGGGCGCTTGCCCGAGTCTTAGCCCTCCAAAAGCCTATCGGATGACTTTGATTATTTTTCAAAATTCATAAGTGAATGAGTGATGGCGGCGGCGAGAGCATCGGCAGCATCGTCTGGCTTGGGTTTTTGCTCGAGTCCGAGGTGGAGACGGACCATCTCTTCCATTTGGGGCTTGCCGGCGGCGCCGTAGCCGGTCAGAGTCTTTTTGATTTCATTTGGAGTATATTCGTAGACTTTTAAATGATATTGCTCGGCGACAAGAAGAACGATGCCACGAGCTTCTGCCACCATGATGCCAGTAGTGATGTTTTTGCTGAAAAAGAGTTTTTCGACCGAGATGACGTCTGGTTTTGTGGAATCGAAGACTTCGTGAAGCGACTCATAGAGCTCGAGCAGACGGTTGGGAAGCTCGCCGTTTTCGGTGGTGGTGATGACGCCGAAATCGAGGGCTTTTGCATTTGCTCTAGTGGTGGTTTCTATGAGGCCAAAACCACATCGGCCAATACCTGGGTCAATTCCAAGAATTTTCATGATATAATTATAGCATACAGATTGGAGGAATTATGATAGCGCATATCGAGGGGGTGGTAACTGAAAAATTTGGCAATTTTTTGATAGTAGATGTATCTGGTGTGGGGTACGAGATGATGGTGCCGACGCCGGATTTTGAGGCGGCGACGGTAGGGGAGAAGCGAAAATTCTTTACCTATCATGCCGTGAGGGAAAATTCCGAGGAGCTTTATGGGTTTTCGAGTTTGGCGGCAAAAAAGATTTTTGAGCTTTTGATTTCGGTGCAGGGCGTGGGCCCGAAAGCGGGGATTGCGATATTGTCTCTAGCTGAGGCAGAAGAGGTACGGAATGCAATTGCAAATGCGGATGCGGCGTTTATCTCAAAAGCCTCGGGCGTAGGGAAAAAGAGCGCCGAGAGGGTGATAGTGGATCTTCGTGACAAAGTGGGGATTCCTTCGCATTATGGGGCCACGGAAGCGAAGTTCGCTGCGGCGTCTGGGCCGGCTTCGGACGAAGCACTCGATGCTCTGATTGCTCTTGGTTTCCCTCTTAAAGAAGCCACAGCGGCGCTTGCTGATATAGACATTAGCCTGCCAGTGGAAGAACGGATAAAATTAGCCTTGAAAAAATAATCCAAGTATGGTAAAATAAATTGAATTGTATAATATAAAGGTAAATTATGAGTTTTTCTATTCTAAAACAAATTGGTGATGCACAGAAAAAGAAAGCTGTTGTTGATGTGCGCTCTGGTGATACCGTAAAGGTAACTCAGAAAATTAAAGAAGGCGATAAATTCCGCTTCCAGGTATTCGAAGGTGTAGTAATCCGTGTTGATCGCAAGGAATCTCACACTGCTCGTATCGTAGTACGCAAGGTTACTTCTGGTGTTGGTGTGGAGAAGTCTTATCTCATCCACTCCCCACTCGTAGAGAAGATTGAGATTACCAAGCGTTCCAAGGTTCGCCGCAATAATCTCGGCTATCTCCGCGATAGGTCTGGTAAATCTGCTCGTCTTGCTGCTCGTGACTTTGATCGCGCAGCTGTAAACGATGTAAAGGTTGCTGAAGTTGCTGAAGTTGAAGCTGCTCCAGTAGAGGAAGTAAAAGAGGTTGAAGTTGTAGAAACTCCAGCTGAAGCTACCGAAGCTACTGAAGAAAAAGCGGAATAATTAAACTGTTTTTAAAAGAACCTGGTGAATCCGGGTTCTTTTTTTGTTATAATGGCTGTATGGCGATTCTTGGGATAGACGAAGTCGGAAGAGGGCCTTTGGCTGGTCCGCTTGTGGTTGGTGCGGTGATTTTGCCGCGCGATAATGATGGCGAGCTACCAGAGTGGACGGCGGAGCTTCGTGATTCCAAGAAGCTTTCTAGTAAAAAGCGGGAAGCGCTTGACGAAATAATTCGTGAGAAGGCGGTTTTTGGGCTGGGTTGGGTGAAATGTGATGAACTTGATGAGTTTGGCATGACGGAGAGTCTGAGGCTTGCAACGAGGCGAGCCGTGGAAGAAGTCCAGAAGAAGGCAAAAGAGTGTGGTGCGGGGTTTTCGCAGATTATTATTGATGGAAAGATAAACTTTCTTTCTGGCACGAAGCTTGAGAGATTTGTCTCGACGGTCGTTAAGGCTGATGACTTGGTGAAGGAGGTTTCGGCGGCTTCGATTGTGGCGAAAGTGGCGCGGGATCACTATATGGTAGAGCTGGGGACTAAGTATTCAGGATACGGTTTTGAAAAGCATGTTGGTTATGGCACGGCGGCGCATATGGCGGCGATTCGTGAACTGGGCGTATGCCCGGAGCATAGGAAGAGTTTTGAGCCGATTAAAAGCATGGTGGGATTTAAGCGAGGTGGTGGTGCAGGTGATAATGCTGCGTCCGATGGCAATACAGACGTATGTGTTGTAAAAAATACAACACTTGCGGGGAATCGTGGCGAAGAAGTGGTGGCTGACTTTCTCAAAAAGAATGGGCACGAAATTGTGGCGCGAAATTTTAAGACAAAAATGTGCGAGATTGATATCGTGTCGGTGCTTGATGACAAATTGTATTTTACTGAGGTGAAATACCGGAAAAACAATAGTCATGGAGGTGGGCTAGCAGCAATTGACAATAAAAAACTTGAGAAAATGCAATTTGCTGTTGATGTGTTTTTGAAGGCAAGGCCTGAGTTTTATAATAGAGAGCCGTTACTTGCGGCGGCATCTGTGTCTGGACCTGAATTTGCGCTTGATGAGTGGTTCTCGATTTGATGTGTTAATTTAATTTCCTCTGGAGTTGGTATATCGTTGGCTTTTTCATCTGTTTCACTTGGTTCCTCGCTTGCCTCGGCTGGCTTGGTCGCTTCTTTCTTGTATTCACTCAGTGCATTAAAGAGCACGGTTAGATCGCGGACGCTGTATTTGTAGACGGCATATTCAAAAACACCTTTGCCAAATTTCATGGCTTCAGCGCGAAGCGGCGCATAATCTGGGGAGGTCTGCACTTCGGCGACTAACTCCTTGACTTCCTTAATAGCATTCATGGCGCCAGAGTTAGACTTATTTAAAGTGGTTGGAGCATTGATATCTTCGGTGATGAATTCGTTTAGACGAGGCTGAGCAGCACGAGCTTCTTCTCGGACGTCGTTTACTTCGGTCTTACTATCTACGCCGAGCTGTCTAAATAGTTGTCTAATAGGGTTTTCTTGGCCGTTTGGAACAAAATTATTGATGGCCTGGATGACTACTTCTACGCCATATTCTTTAGCCGCAGCGTTTAAACCATATTTTATAATATCTGCTGCACCGGAAATACTCTCATCGCGTTCTTCGCCTGGCTCTTGGGCTGCATCGTTTGATTCTGGGCTAGCGACTTCTGGGAAGGTCTCGATTTGAGTGTGGAATGGTGTTGTGTTGCCAGCAAACTCTGGGGCGTCTCTCATGGCATCATTCCAGGCTTTTTCGCGAGCTAGGCCTTCTGCGCTAACTTCTCCAGATTTGTTGCCGGAGCCCATATTACCAAGGTTTGCCCATGGGTCTTTTTCTGATGCATTGTTGTCCATTTTACCTCCTGGATATTTGTTTAGACGTTGAATTTAAATTCGACGACGTCGCCGTCTTGCATGATATAAGTTTTGCCCTCGGTTCGTAGTTTGCCGGCGGCCTTTACTGCTTGCTCGGAGCCGAGTTCTTTCAGGTCGTTAAAATTGCAAATGCTGGCGGCGATGAATCCGCGTTCGAAATCGGTGTGAATGGTGCCGGCGGCTTGAGGCGCAGTGGAACCTTTCTTAATAGTCCAGGCGCGACATTCTTTTTTGCCGGCGGTGAGGAAGGATTGGAGACCGAGTGTTTCGTAGGCGGCCTTGATAAGTTCGCCCAATGCGTCGTCTTTTACGCCATAGCTCTCTAGGAATTCTTTTCTTTCGTTGCGGTTCATGCCGGACATTTCTTCTTCGAGTTTTGCGTTGACAAAGATAGCCTTAGCTGGGGCGACGAGTGCTTTTAGTTTGCTTTGAAGATCTTCGTCGGTGAGACCGGATTCGTCGACGTTGAACATGTAGATGACTGGCTTGTCGGTAAGATATGGGATGTTTTCGTCGGCTGGGTCTTTTTTGCGCTTAGCTTCGACCTTGGCTTTAGTCTCTTCATCGGCAAGTTGTAATTCTAGATTGATGATGTCGATATCATCTTTGGCTTGCGTAACGATGTCTTCTTCGATTTTGTTGTCGGCGCGAACGATGTCATTATTTACGAAGGCGCGGACGACGTGGCAGATAGCTTGGCATTCGCGGATGTGGGCGAGGAATTTGTTGCCGAGGCCTTCGCCTTTGGACGCGCCAGCGACCAGCCCGGCGATATCGACAAATTCTACAGTAGCTGGAATGACTTTGTCGGTTTCGTACATTTTGGCAAGGACGTCGAGACGATTATCTGGAACCGGTACGATGCCAACGTTTGGCTCGATGGTAGCAAAAGGATAGTTGGCGGCAAGTGCGCCAGCGTTTGTAAGGGCATTAAATAGTGTAGATTTGCCGACGTTTGGGAGGCCGACAATACCAATCTTTAAATTCATAACCAACCTGTGTATCTGTTATTATAGATATAATTATAACATATTTTGGTATATAATATAAGGCATGAGTAAGCCAACAATATTTTTAGTTCATGGGTATAATGGGATACCAATAATCTTTAACTATTTTAAAGAAACTTTTGAGAAAAATGATTATAGAGTCGTAATGCCGTCGTTTCCAATACAAACTGACATTACGATAGATAGATATTTTGATGTTTTCGATTAATATAAAAATGATTTAAATGACAATACGATTATAATTGGCCATTCAATTGGTAATATTATGTCTCTCAAATATTTGTGCAAGAACAATATTGCTATTCGTGGATATATCAGTTTAGCTGGTTTTGGTGAGCCTTTCGTGAACGAAGGTCGTGATGATTTAAATAATGTCATTGCGCTACTTCGCTTAACCGATGAAGAATTGGCAAAAGTTCCTAAACTAATCGGAAAAGCATACTCAATTTATAGTGACGATGATCACATCGTCCCGTTTGATATTCTTAAGAAATACCCAACTATTATTGGTGCAGAAGATCGCTTTATCCCTGGGATTGGGCATATGGGTAAAAAGAGTGGCCTAGAAGAATTGCCAGAAGTTATAGATATAGTAAAAGAGATATAAAAAGAAGCTCTCGCGGTAGGTACCTTCGGCGCCGTGCGAGTGCTTCGATATCTTTATTATAGCATAGTATGGTAGTAGGGGGGTTGAAAAATAATTAACGGCATGGTATCATGCGCAGAATGAAATATTGCGTTATTATTGAGACTGATTTTCGTAATCGTCCAAAAGAACATGAACTTTCGGCGGCTATTTTAATTGCTAATTATTTTCAAACAGATATAACTTTTCTTCGTCCGTCTTGTCAGCATACTCCAGATTTAAATATAAAGGGAGTGAAGTGGGAATTAAAGAGTCCTCTCGGTGATGGTAAAAATACAATTAAAATAATCTTCATAATGCTAGGAAACAATCAACTAATGTTGTCTTAGATCTTAGACGAATAAAAATGCACCAAACTAAAGCATTGGCAAACATTAAGTATTATTTCACGAGTCATCGTAGTCAAATTCGCCATTTAATGGTGATTACAAAATCTGAAGAAATTCTTGAAATTTTATAAGAAGTTTGGTACAATAAAGGTACAAAAGATGCCCAAGATATTGAACTATATCAAGCGCGTCTTTTTTTGTCGTTTTCTTTCTATTTTGGGCAGATGGATTTTAGTGGTAAAAGGGATATAAAAATAGTTGGTTTAAAAATTCAAGATCCCGATTTTTAAACTCATAACCAACCTGTGTAATCTGTTATTATTGGTATAGTTATAACATAATTTGTTATATAATATAAGGTATGGATAATGAAAAAATTGAGACTGATTTGGGAAAGTAAGATTAAAAAATGAAAGTCGATATTAAAAGAGTTAAAATTAG
>CAMZFK010000013.1 GCA_947306055.1 uncultured Candidatus Saccharibacteria bacterium
GCCTTGATGAATTTCTCGGAAGGCGAGTAGAGATTGTCTGGGAGTTCATTTAGTGGGAACCACCGCCATTCGTCTTCTTTGTCGGGCTCCATAACCTTAGGCTCGCCAGTAAAATCTCGAGCGATTACGTGCATAGTAATATAATGTCTATCTGGCTGGATGTCGTCTACTGCGCCAAATAGTTCTAGTTTGTCGATATCCAAATTGGTTTCTTCTTTAACTTCCCGTTTTGCGCCCTCAAAAAACGTTTCGTCGTATTCTTGCTTCCCCCCAGGAAGAGTCCAGCAGTCTGTCTCGTATATGCCGCCAGTATCTTTTTTGTTGACCGCTCGATGCCCCAATAAAACTTTGCCGCCATCGAGGAGCATTACGCCGATGCCAACTTTAATAATACCTTGCATAGTTACCTCCGTTATTTTGGTCTATTATATCATATGGTGTGTGTTATATTAAGCCCGCGATTTTTAAACCACGCATTAAAGTGTAGAATAATTATCGGGGTTGATGAAATGTGTTTTTAGGATGCTAATGGATTCCTGGAGTTGCCCATCATAGCTCTGTTGGTCGCCGTATGCGCTCATCGCGGATTCAGAATCGAACCACACTAAAGCGGAACCATCATCCAATTCTGCTATTTTTATACCACAGTTGCCAACTGCTTCACAATGAGAGAAGAACGCATTTGGAGCACTCATTCTTGAGACTTTGCCAAGAAAAGCGTTGTTGACTATGCGTCCATCCCAATCTCCAAGCGTACCAAAAGCAGTTGTTGCTTGTGGACTTTCTGTCGTCTTTGCTCCCCAAAGATACAAAGCATTCGAAGTGAACGCGTAGCTAAACTCTCTAAATCTGTCTGCTTTTGGGACCTTAATTTTTATGCCCCACTCACTGATGTAAATATAGTCCTTTGCGCTATTGTTCTCTGTCGTCGAAATAACCACGTCATTATCCGCAGTAGCCCCAGTTTCTGTTTTTGGGGCGGCAGTCTTATTGCTGGTCTCTTCGACCTGAGCTTTCAGGTTAGAGATTTGATTATCTTTTTGTGTGCTCTGCATTATGCCATAGATGCCAAACCCAATACCGCAAATTGCTATGGTGGAGGCAATCGCCGTGGCAATTTTCCACCATTTGTTGCATTTTTGCTCACTGTTATCCATGGTAGATATTGTGACAGCTGTATCTTGTTTCATGTTGTACTCTCCAATTATTTTTATATAACTTATATTATTTTTCCGCCAGTACAGCGAAGCTTGTAGACAAGCTCTCCGTTTTTTCTTATTTCCTCGACACCGTCAAAACGCGCCAAATCGCCGTCAACATCAAAAGTATATTCATAATCATCATTTATAAAATGCTTTGGGCCGCGTACCGGCAAAATATCATCTTCACCAACTTTCATCAGAGCAGGTCTCAAGGCTTTGTCCATAGCCTCTTCGGATAAATTTTGATCTAAAGTAACACCATAGTAATTCATGCCCCAGATTGGTTTTTCGGAGCCGTCCTCATAGACAACCTCTTCGCCGATAAAATTTGTACCGCCAAAATAGGTGTCGTGATAAGTCATCTTGCCATCACTATATTCATAGTCGTTCGAGCCACGGCGCGAGGCTGCGACTTTTTCGACGCTCGCGTTTGCGTAGGTCGCTTTCTTTGCTTTAATTAAAAAATCTTTTAATTCCATGATACCATTATAGCAGGTTTATTTTCTTCTTCTAGATTGTTTATACAGATTATTGCCGATCAAGCACCCATTGGCTATCGCCTTTTACAATAATGACCGCTTCTTGATTTAGGGGTAAAGCCTCAAGAGGGGGGGCTTAGTATTACAGATTGACTTTTTCGATGTTTTATGATATAATGTATATGATACAGGATTTTTCCAAAAACATGAAAGGAGGGGTTATCATGAGCTCTTTAAAAATAGTGGTAGCTAATTTCTTCGCAAAGCAGTCTTGTGCTGCGTGGCAGTCTAATCGGGTCATCCGTAAGATTTGTCGCAAAGCATACCGCCTAATTATGGAGTCTGGCGCCAAAAGCTATCCGTATAAAAATACCGATTTTGCAAATTGGCCGGAATCTGATGGGGATTTTTATACCCTTATTACAGATTCGGCTAATTTCGTTATCCGTCATAGCACTAGCTATGTTGCATGGATGATGAAAAAGTATTGTGGCGGATGGCCGAAGCTGCCTGTCCCTGGTCCGCGTATGCCTGGAGAACACAAATTCGATGCTAAGCATTGGGATGAAGTTCTCGAATTTAATGGCTGGCAACGCGTGCCGAAAGCATCTTGGCCAACGCAACTTGATGCCGAAAAAGGCATACACTTCATTGGCATCCAAGCTAATGAGGGAGAGTTTGGCCAACTGTTTTGGTTTGTTGGCCACGAAGAAGACGATTTTCGTAAAGTAGGCTATTGGCATACTGTAACCTATTATTTCTCCATGGAGACAAGGGTCCCTATTCCGGCGTCAGAAAAAGCTGGGATAGTATGGTATCGTCAGCCCCAGCCGTAGCTTATAGCCCTAGCTTCATTGTGAAGCTGGGGCTTTTTGCAGCAGTTTGATTGGCGTTAAAAAACCAGACGGGTGGAGTGTCTGGTTTTTTGACCGGTTTTACGCACTGATAATAATGTCTTTACAGCACTGGATCTGTTCAAGGAGCTCATCGTGACAATTGATACTCTTATCAAGAGCGTCATACTTAGCCTTGATGTTGGCTTCTTCCTCCGCTGAGAAAGCTTCTTCCTCGACGGTAATGTCTGCCTTGCCCTGGGGATGGAAGAGCCCCGTAAAGGCGGATAACGCAGCCCACGAACCAGTCTTCGGGGCTTCCAGATTCGACATGGCATACATAAGAGGAGCCTGCCTCGGTTCGTTTGACATCTTGTAGAATGCAATGCCCTGCTTCCCATCGCGACCATTATTCGCAAAAGCCCCAGCGAGATACCTGATCCGATTGATGTCCGACATGGTGTTGGCATAAAGCTCTTCGCAGAAGCCATAGAATTCGTCATTTTCGTCTACGACGATTTTGCCAGAAAACGACGGGTTAGGTTCTGCCCATTTTTTCATGTTGCATAAAGTTTCCGGAAATACTAAAAATACGGCTCACATTCATCACCTCCTATCGTGGTGAGCATACTTTTTACATTATAACATATTTTTGATTTGTTGGCGAGAGATGATGCCTACTCTCGCTACTATAGCCATAGTTTTGATACACAGGCCGTTATTGCCCAAGTATCTGCTGATTATCGCCATTTATAATAATGACCGCTTCTTGATTTAGAGGTAAAGCCTTAAAACCAGCTTCTTCGATACGCTTAATATATTCTTTTGTCCCCTCAAGCCATTTCGGTACATTTGCGTGAGGGACTAATTGATAATTTACTAAACCAACACCATCTAGTACCGCATCGACTCCATAAATCTCTGGCACGCGTTCTGGTACAAGGTGGTCGTGTCCATAAAATTTTATTGTTTTGCAAATAGCCATAGTTCCTGCACTAAACCCGCCGTATACATATTTGTCTTTAGCAAGGTCTTCTCGTAAAATTTCATCAAAACCACTCAGGCGATAGGCGGTTGCAAGCAAAAAGACATTTCCGCCGCTAGCATATATCAAATCGGGCTTATATAAATCTATAAAATTTCTCAACTTGTCTGGTTCACCGAAATAATCACGAAGATTTAGCTCCTCGACTTCGAATCCAAGTTCAGACAGCATTGCTAGTTTTTCTTGCAAATCATTTGCGCGTTTCTCATCCGGATAGTAATCTCGTGCATTCTCAATAAAGAGCGCCTTTCTACCTTCTCCTACTAACTTTAATAACTCATTTGTATATGGGCCTAAATTATGGCTAGCTAGATATAATCTCATTCTTATATTATACCTTAATCTATTGTTTATTTCCTGGTCAACACGTGGTAATGGTATGAGCTGGCGGTTGGTTCTTCCACGATGCGTTCTTCGACTTGGAAAATTTTCACGATTTCAAAATCTTTGAATAGGTCTATGATCAAGTCGTAATCAGCATAAAAGTGCGGCACGCCGTTTTCTGGCCCATCCATCATTCTGATTTTTGTATTTTCGTCTACTACTGGCCAATCTTGCTGAAAGCCCCAGGATTGCTTTGAACACAAAGTTAAATAACATTCCCCGCCATTTTTTAGGACTCTTTTTAGCTCTGCGATGATTTTCCTTACGCCTACTGTATCGGTATGGGAAATAACGTTGCGGCAATAAATGCAGTCGAAATTTTCGTCATCATATGGCAGGTTTAACATGTCGCCAACCTTTAAGGCTACCTTTACGCCAGCCTGCTCGGCGTATTCTCCTGTTCTTTTGATTGATGTTTCACTCAAGTCGAACCCCGAAGTATTGAACCCAGCCTTAGCAAATTGAATAGTGTGCCTCCCCAGGCCGCAACCTAAATCAAGAAAATCTTTTTTACCCTGAGTTAGCCAACGGCTGACGAGATAGTAGGATTCCATCGCCGGCTCTTGCCAATGCCGTTCGTGGTCGCCTTTTACTATGTTCCAATTCCATGCTTTAGAATCTACCATATGCTCTCCTTTTTATTATTATATCATCTCCAAAAGCCTGAGGACACAAAAAAAGAGGCCTTGGTTCCGCTATCCTGTATATGTTACAATATAATTATGACTAAAATTGCAGAACCAGTGACGATTCATAGAAAACCCGGGGCGATTCATTCGTTTTTTGCCCTAAAGTTTCATGACGGGGACAGCGACAAGGCTAAGGTTGAGGCGATCGAGAGTGCGCTTAACGAGGCTGGCATCACTATTACGGTCATTGCGCGTGACGTTGAGAAATGGGGACAAGCGACAATTCCAGAAGGCAAAAACCTGATGATAGACTATGCTTTTCCCGCCATGAAGCAATGCGATTGCAACATTATTGAGTTTAGTGAAAAAGGCGTCGGGCTTGGGATTAACGCTGGATATTGCTACGCAATCGGCAAACCGATTTTTGTAATCGCTAAGACTGGTAGCGATATCTCTACAACCATATCAAATCTCGCAACAAAAGTTATTTTTTATGATGAACCGAGGGATTTAATTAATCCTTTTAAACAGATTGCGAAAGAACTTTCTGCAACAAAGACGAACTAAACTCGCTTTTGCATTATTTGACAGCATTGTTTTTTATTGAAAATGTGTTAAAATAGTGGGGGTAGGTAAACTACGCTCTTTTTTATTGCTGGACTAATACTTAAGGAGGGATAAGTATGAAAATTAAGATTGGTGATAAGGTCTATCTGCAGAGATGTGATGGCTTATACATCATAAACAATCAAAAGGAATTCTCGGATAATGTCGTTAAAGAAACAAATAGCGACAACAATCGTGGGCTTTTCTTTATGCCTGGCGACGATAGATATCGGTTTGATTTTGTTTATGAAAATCCCGAGAATGTTAAGTGGCTTATGGAACAGGCTTGGATTCTTGATTACGATAAGTACGCTAAGAAACGACTTGCCAAGTTAGAGGCTCGTCAGAAACAGCTCATGATTGAACGCTTAGCTGACGTCAATGATCTTGGGACTAAAAATAAGGCCTACAAAAGAACACATGTTGGCGCGGCGTTTGGCAAATCCAAAAAACTTAAGTATGGGATCAATTCGCTTGAAGCCCTTATTAGGTTTCGTAGAGGCGAAGTCGAGTTTACATTTCCTGACGGATACCAGGAAAAGACCAGCATTTTTAAGAAGCTTAAAAGCTTCTTCTCGCGGCGGTCCTGCCGCAACGGCGCTCAGTGATGAGCGCCTTTTTATATCCTTCTTCAGATTGTGAGAGATTTACATAAAAATATACCCTCAGACAAAATTATCTGAGGGTAAGCTGGGTTGTCGTGGCTGATCAGGCTTCCATGCTGGGATCGCTGAGCATCATCATGACCCCGAAGCCACACGACATTTTCACTTTAGTGAAATCGATATCTACCTTTTTTCCATTTCTTCCTAGATTTAGTAGGCCTTACTGCGCAAAGCTCCTTTGCAATCTGGATGATTAATGAATAAGTATTAAATATCTTTACGTCTCCTTCTGATGATATGATCGTAGTCATACGTTCTTCTGGAAATGTTTTTCACCTTTGCAACGTTCAATTCCGTCAAAGAATGTGTACTGGTTTTTCTCGTGTTGTCAAGCATCATCGTTTAGACGCCTTTCATTTTTTCCGCTACGACGGGAGCAATGGAAGTTGCACTCGTCTAATGAGCTACGATTCAACCTTCATTTTCGGTTATAGAAAGGAGGATTTTAAAAATAAAAACATGAACTTGCCCGAAACCGCAACACCCGAGTTTCAGCACAGCCATAACTTATGACTGCCACATATCCCCCGGTGAAGTCGGTTTTGAAAATCTCAATAATCTGTGCGTGGTTACTGAGATGTGCCCGAAAAACAAACGATCGAAACCATTCTTAGTTATGCGACTATTCGTCTCCCATAACTCGGAATACGCTTTTTATTATAGCACGTCTTGCATAAGACGTCAATTTTTCTAGTAAAGTGCCCCCTGACGTAATCGCCAGAGGGCTTAAAATGGGTTAATTAGGAATTAGGTAGGGATATCGATGACTCTGCTTTTGATTCCGTCGCTACTGAATCGGCCTATTTTTACGGTTTTGATATATCTAGGCTTAAAAACCAGGTAGCAATCTTTTAGCTCTTCTTTGATGTTTTTAGACCACTCTTTCTTGGTCCAATTACTGACACCGCGTTGTGATTCTGTCAGATAGAGCATGTGCTCGTACCCATCTTTTGATACAAATACGATCCTCACCTCGAAAATATCAGACGCATTATAGACGTTTTCTTCGAGTGCTGTTATTGCTTGTTTCAAATTTCGTACTCCCAATAAAACCACCTCCTTAGATGTCCCTATCGCTAACCCTGTAAAAAATACCATGGAGAGACATTCTCCATAAGTCGTAATATTATTTTAGCATATTTCATCAAAAAATCCACCCTGTTTTTGACTTGTATTTAAAAATATGGTAAAATATATTCAGTTAGAACTGGGATGGGTGCAACTTTACAAAAGGAGGAATGGTATGAATAGTGTGAAAATTCTTACATTTGGTATGATGAACCTTGATGAAAATGACAAGCGTAACGTCAAGTCAATCGGTGAGATTGAGGATGTGATGCTTGAGATCAGAAAAAGGCATGCAATAGCATTGTATACGGAAGCGGATGATTTTAAAATTCAAGGTCTCGGAAAGAAATATTCCACGCCGGATCCGCGCGAAGAGACACTTAGTAGGCTTTATCCGAAATTGCTTGGTGAACTTAAGCGCTTAGGAATGATACGAAAAGATTTCGAGTCTTTGCGTCCGTCAGCAAATGTTCTTGCATTGCGTGAAGCCGTAAAAAATGCAGTGTCGGCAGGGTTTAATTTCAACCCTTATATTAATTGCTCGGAATTTATGTGCCGAATGATTCGACAACTTACGAATGAGAGCTATGAGAACTGGGAAGGATTTTTAAGAGAAGACATCTTAGATCTCGCAAAATCTATCAGGGAAGGTGTCTCTGCGGCAAAATACGACGTGATTTCTCTACGTTTTGGTCTCGACGAGCAAAATTTCGGCGTCTGCGCCGACGACGATGAGATTAAAAGGTTCTTTAAGTGGAGTTCTCCGGGACCCGTATATCAACTTGCGCAAGACGCTTGTAGGGCGCTTTACAATGACATTGTCGTAAAAAATAAGATTAAAAAATTCACTATTCCCATCAACTTCTAACTTTAGGCGCAGGGCTAGTCCCTGCGCATTTTTATAGGTTATTTTATAGATGTTGTAATTTTTACTTTTTTAGCATAAAGGGCTTGTAATTCCATATTTAGTGGTGTATCATAAGTGTAAGACACTAAATGTAGTGAATAAAATCAGCAAAAACATTTAAGGAGGTATACACAAATGTTTAAAAGAATCATCAAGCGTGATGGCAAAATCGTAAAATTTGATCCTGAGAAAATTACAGAGGCCATTAGCAAAGCTGGTCTCGTAACTGAAGAATTCAAATATGAGCGTGCCAAGACTCTTGCAGAAAAAGTTTTAAAACGCGCTGAGGAGACAATCAAAGAGCGTACTCCTCACGTAGAACAAATTCAGGATCTTGTAGAAGATGTTTTGATGGAGTCTTCTTTCAAAAAGACTGCTCGTGCCTATATCCAGTATCGCCAAGAACGTTCAAAGAGGCGCGAGGCGAAATCTGACCTTATGAATGTATACCGTACTATTTCGATTGCTGATGCTTCTGAAGATTCTGACGTAAAACGTTCTAATGCAAACGTTGACGGTAACTCTGCTATGGGTAAAATGCTCCAATTTGGCGCTGAGGGCTCAAAAGTCTTTGCTAAGACTGTATTGCTCCGTCCAGATATTGCCGCAGCACATGATAATGGCGACATTCATATTCACGATTTGGATTTTTATGCGACCGGTACATTGACTTGTTGCCAATCTGATCCGTTCGTCCTTTTCGAAAATGGTGGATTTAATACTGGCCATGGTCATCTTCGTACACCAAATTCAATTGGTTCTTATGGTGCGCTCGCAGCAATTCTTTTGCAAGCCAATCAAAACGAGCAACATGGTGGGCAGTCAATCCCTAATTTCGATTATGCGATGGCTCCAGGCGTGAATAAATCTTTCCGCAAGGCCTTGAAGCGTAATTTGATGAAATATAATAAATTCTCTGGCAAAAATCTTGACCTCAAGGTTCCAGAAGATATCGAATATGGTGAAGACAAGAAATTGACGAAATCTAAATGGCCTAAAGAGGTTGTGGAAGTTTCAAATGAGGATGTCGAGCGTGAAACTTTGCAGGCAATGGAAGGGTTTGTGCATAATCTAAATACGATGCACAGCCGTGCAGGCGCACAGGTGCCGTTTACTTCGATTAATTTCGGTACTGATACTACTCCAGCTGGTCGCCTAGTCTCTAAATCTTTGCTTGAGGCCACTGAAAATGGTCTCGGTAAAGGGGAAACACCAATTTTCCCAATTTCGATTTTCAAGGTCAAAGAGGGCATAAACTACAATCCGGAAGATCCTAATTATGATCTCTTCAAAAAGTCGATGGAAGTTTCGGCTAAGAGGCTTTTCCCAAATTTCTGCTTTGTCGATGCGCCATATAATTTGAAATATTACAAGAAAGGTGATTATCGTACCGAGATCGCTACGATGGGTTGTCGTACTCGCGTATTTGCATCAGTCTTCCCAGAGTCTGATGGTATCGTAACCGGTCGTGGTAACCTTTCATTTACTACGATCAATATCGTAAGAATTGGCATTAAGCATGGTATTTGCCTCGGTGAAAGAAAAGAAGCCGACTGGGATGGTTTCTATACGGAACTCGACGAAAAGCTAGACCTAGTTAAAGATGAGCTCCTCGAGAGATTTGATTTTCAGGCCAATCAACACGTTCGTAATTTCCCATTCCTGATGGGGCAAGGCAACTGGTTTGGCTCCGAAAAACTTGGGCCAAATGACACGCTTCGTGATGTTATTAAACACGGTACACTCTCTATCGGCTTTATCGGCCTTGCCGAGACGCTCGTAGCCATGACAGGTAAACATCACGGCGAAGATGAGGATGCAAGAGAGCTCGGCCTAGATATTGTCACACACATGCGCGAGAAATGCGATGCATATTGCAAGAAATACAAGCTCAACTTCTCTCTACTTGCAACGCCAGCTGAAGGTATCGCTGGTCGCTTTACCAAAATTGACCGCAAAGAGTATGGCAAAATCCCTGGCGTAACCGACCGCGAGTTCTACACCAATTCGTTCCATGTGCCGGTCTACTATCCAATCTCTGCCTTCCGCAAGATTGAAATCGAGGCTCCATATCACAACCTCTGTAATGCAGGGCACATTACCTATATCGAGCTTGATGGTGACCCATCACAAAATATCGATGCGTTTGAATCTGTAATTCGCAAAATGCATGATGAGGGTATCGGTTATGGCTCTGTAAACCACCCTGTGGATCGCGATCCAGTTTGTGGATTCTCCGGTATCATTTCTGGTGAAAGATGCCCACATTGCGGTAGGCTTGAAGGTGATGTGCCGTTTGAAAAAGTAGCTTGTGGGTGCACGAAGGGTGAATAAATGACCGACTGGGATAAAATCGCCATTGAAAAAATCAAATCGGCTCCGCAGCCACCAGAGGATTATATCCGACTTTCTGGCCCATGCGAAAGGGATAGTATTGTCAATGGCGATGGCCTCAGGGCAGTGGTTTGGACTCAAGGATGCCCAAACCACTGCAAAGGTTGCCAAAATCCAGAGACTTGGGATTTTGAGGCTGGTACACTAGCCAAAATTTCGGACGTACTCGATATCCTTAAAACTTACGAGGGTCAGGCAGGGCTGACTTTCTGTGGTGGTGAGCCGTTTGCTCAGCCAAAAGCCTGCAAAGAAATCGCCGATTATGTCCGGAAAAACCTTGGATGGAACGTCTGGAGTTTTACAGGTTTTACATATGAACAAATCCAAGCCGCTGGCGGAGACGCACTAGAGTTTTTGAAATCCCTCGATGCGATTATCGACGGCCCGTTTATCTTAAGTCAAAAAGATTTAAGCCTAAGATTTAGGGGGTCGAAAAATCAACGCCTATTGCACTTGGAGCCCGGAACTGCTAAAATTAAAAGTATAGAATAGTGGAGATTTTATGGACAGTGCATTTACGATTCTTCCCATGAGCCAGAGTTTCGAGCTTGAGGCTGGCAAGTCTTATACGGGTTCTATTTCGGTTTCGAATCCAGAAGACGCTAAGAGTGATTTTTATTACAAGGTGACTGTTTCGCCATATAGCGTAGTAGGTGAGGATTATGCAGCCGATCTTACGAGTATGCAGAATTATTCTTTGATTACAGATTGGATCAAAATTGACAATCCTACAGGCGTCTTGAAGCCGAACGATAGTGTAGATGTAAATTTCACTATTACCGTGCCAGAAGATGCTCCGAGCGGTGGTCAATATGCGGCCTTGGCAGTTAGCTCCGATGGAGATTCTGCCGTGCAAGATGGGGCTGTACAAAATGTGCTCAGCATGGTGAGCGTGATTTTTGGTAGCGTCGCAGGCGAGACCACCGAAAGTGGCGAGATTCTTAATAATAGCGTCCCAGCGATTTCTTTTAATAATCCGCCGGCCGTAAGCGTAACAGTTAATAATACCGGCAATGTTCATGAGCCAGCAATTGTTACATTGAAGGTAAAAGATGTTTTTTCTGGCAGAGTTATATTCCCGCACGAAGACGAAATGGGAAATTTCCAAGAAAATGTTATGCCTGGTACTACTAGACGAGTAACGCGTGAAATTAAGGATCTTAATGATCTCGGCCTTTACGAAGTAACTCAATCCGTATATTATCTTGGCAATATTTCTACCGTAACTAAGACCATGCTAGTTTGTCCACTTTGGTTTATGGTACTAGTGTCTGCTACGGTTTTTGCAGTGATAGGGGTAATTGTCGGTAAAATTGTAAAAAATATCAAAAGACGACGCATGGCACAAAACTTTTAATCAAATAAGGAGCTAAATGGGCTTAAATCCAAAACAAAAAGAAGCAGTTGAATATTTAAACGGTCCACTTCTAGTTTTGGCTGGACCAGGGACAGGCAAAACACAACTTTTGTCCGAAAAAGTATCTTATATTTTGCAAAACACCGATACAAATCCTGAGAATATCCTCTGTCTTACTTTTACAGATTCTGCTACCGCTAATATGCGCGAGCGCCTTAAGACAATCATCGGTAAAGATGGATTAAAAGTAAATATTGGCACGTATCATTCTTTTGGCTCGGAAATTCTCGCACAATACAAAAATTATTCCGAAGAATACGATCGTAAATTGGACTCTGCGATAGACGATGTTACCAAATTCAAAATCGTTAAATCTATCCGCGATTCGCTACCTGGTACCGATATTCTGCGCGGTGACAACGTAAAAGACATTATTAGTGTAATTTCTGCTGCTAAAGGAGCCAATCTCTCAGCGGACGATTTACTTAAAGTGGCCGAGCAAAATATTGCTGATTCAGAGGTGCTCTCAGAGGCAATTTCGCCGCTCCTAATGAATGTAGTGCCACGAGTTTTTAAGGCGTCTTACGAAAACGCTTACAAGCCAATTTACGAAATCTTAAAAGACTATACCGTGGCGGAGCCGATTTTGCCTCGAGTTGAGCGCTCGATTGCTGGTCTAGCTAGAGATTTAGAGAAGGCAATGGCCGAAGCCGAAGAAAAAAACGGGATTTCACCATTGTCGAAATGGAAAGAGGACTATTTTGAAAAAGATGGCCGTGGAAACTATCGTTTGCAAGATCGCGTTCGCAACAAGAAGTTAAAAAGTGCGGCCTTTATCATGCAAAAATATCAAGAATACCTCTTAGCGCAAGGGCTGTATGACTTTGATGACATGATTCAGGAAGCGGTTAAAATCCTAAAAAATGATACTGGTTTCAGGCTTACGCTCTCAGAACGCTATCAATTTATCATGCTTGATGAATTCCAGGACACTAATCCATCGCAATTTGCGATAGTGAAGGCGCTTACTGATTACGAGAAACCTTTGATTATGGCCGTAGGCGATGATGATCAGGCAATCTATGAGTTCCAGGGTGCACTTTCGACTAATTTGACCGATTTTAAAGAGCATTATAATGCACATGTCGTGAAACTGGTCGAGAATTACCGCAGCACTCAGGAGATTTTGGACTTTTCTAGAAAAATTATTAACCAAGCCCCAGATAGGTTTGATGATAAGGAATTAATTTCACATAAAGATAGTCCAAAAAATTCGCAAATTTATCGCTATGAATTCTTGTCGTCAGACATGGAGTATGGTTTTGTGGCAAAAAAGATCGATGAATTGATAAAATCTGGTGTTAGCCAGAGCGAAATCGCTGTTATATCTTATAAAACCAAGTATTTTATGCCACTTTTGCCGTATCTCAAAGCTTACCCAGACATCAAAATCGCTTACGAAAAACGCGACAATTTGCTTGAGGACGAACAAATTCACGAACTCCTAACATTGTCTAGATATGTCTATGAACTCGCCAATGAACGCAAGGAGGATGTATCGATCCTGGAGATTTTGGCATACCCATTCTTTAATTTACCGATGTTAAAGGTGCTAAAGGCGGTCGAGCGAGCCAAAGCGTCCAAAAAATCGATTTTTACTGAACTCAGCGCGGATGAAAGTTCCGAAATAACAGAGGTGGCGAATTTCATCGCGAATCTTGTCGCGAAGTCTTTGACTGAGCCGCTAAATGTATTTATGGATTATCTGATTGGCACCGCGGAGCTCAATGGATATCGCTCGCCATTTCTCGAGTATTACGCTAAAAAAGGTGGCTATTCAGCCTTTACTCTGTATGAAAATTTGGCGGCATTAAAAGGTAAATTAACTAAACATTACGGCGAAAAAAGTTTGAAGCTAGCCGATCTGATCGCAATGGTCGACGATTATGGGGAAGCCGATATCGCTATTAATACCTCGAGCCCATATCGTGACGCGGATGAGGCTGTGCAAATTCTCTCCGCTCATAAGGCCAAGGGGCTTGAATTTGAATATGTATTTATTATTTCTGCCGATAATGTCGCTTGGGGTAAGGGAAAGGGCAATAATAATCTCTTAATGCTACCAAAGAACCTTGCCGAAATCCGGCATACCGGTATGACCGATGGTGAAAAATTACGGATTTTGTACGTAGCTTTGACGCGTGCCAAGAATACGATTTTTATCACAAATTCACTGCACGATTTCAACGAAAAGTCGCCAGACAGGCTAGAATATCTAGGGGAATATACCAAAAAGGATGAAAATGGCAACGAAGAAGTAATCTCGCCACTTTTGCCAAGTGGGAAAGTTAATCTGATGTATCAATGGGGCGCGGGCAGAAGTTCCGTAGATGATCTTAAAAATTGGCTCTCGCCATATATTGAAGCATCTCCAGATTTAGAGTCACTCTACCGTGAACGAGTTTGCAATTGGCGGATGTCTGCATCTTCTTTGACGACATTTATCGATATTGTGTACTCTGGCCCGACAGAATTCTTCAATCGGGTGGTCTTACGCGCGCCGCAGGGAGCTGAGACCGAAGAAATGGCCTTTGGCGATTTGATACATAAGACTTTCGAGGCCGTGACCAAACAAAATCTCTCTGATGAGCAGGCTCTAGAATTTTTCGCGAATGAGCTTAACAAAAAAGAGCTACCGGTCGAGACCATCTCAAAGCTCCGAGAAAAAGGCCTGAGCGACCTCGCCATATCTTTGAAAAAATTCGGCGAGATTTTACACGATGGTAAGGCCGAAATAAGCCTATCATCAGAAAATCCGACAGTCGACGGGGTGCCGGTGACTGGTATAATTGACCACATGAAGATTGATGAGGCGGCGAAGACTATCGAAATTTATGATTTTAAGACTGGTGCATATCATAGTGCTAAATGGCATTCACGCCCGACACTCTATAAGTATATGTTGCAACTGATTTTTTATAAATTACTCCTAAATAACTCCCCAACCTACAAAAATTACAAAGTAGTGCGCTCGCATATTCTATTTGTGTCCCCCGATAAAGATGGCGAAGTCTATGATAAGGTGTACGAATTTGATGAAGCAGACGAAAAAGAGCTCGTGTCCCTAATCAAATCTGTGTATACTAGTGTGATGACGCTTGATTTTATCAAGGACAAAGAAATCTTTATCCCGCCAGATGACAGGCGTGGAATTAAGGATATTAGAGATTTCGTCTCGCTTATGCTTGCAAAAAATGCCAAAAAATAATAAAATATTGTTACAAAATCCATTATATAAGGAGGTGGATCGCATATTATAGTTTGTTTTAAGTGCAAATTTTCTACAGAAAGGGGGTGAAAGATGTGGGAGATATCATTATTAGAGACCAGACGACAGGCGAAGTGCAAAAGTTTACGCCGACGGCGGCTGGCTATGCAGCAGCTCAGGAAATGATAGACACGATCAAGCAGAGCGGCCATATAGTAGAAAGCGATGATCTCGCAAGAGTCCATAAATACACTGGCCGTTAAGGAGTATATGACAAAACAGTACACATCTAATCCAAAATTTTATGCAAAAAAATGCACATAAAGCAGCTGATAATTATGGCAAGACAATAGTCTTGCCATATTCTTTTATCTGTGATATAATCATCACTAGTTATGGCAAAGAAGAATAATACTAAACGCAAACTCGTTGGCCTCGTTTCTGAAGAATCTGGGGTGCGTGCTTATTATACAAAGAAAAACACGATGAACACGCCAGATAAGCTTTCTCTTAAGAAGTACGATCCAGTGCTTAGAAAGCATGTTGTTTTCACTGAGACTAAGAAAAATCTCGGTAGGAACGAAGTTAAAGAGAAGAAGCGCTAATCTAAGACTCTTAAAGATGTTTTTTAAAGAACAGATTTAAGAGTTTTTTAGTGCAAGAAAAAACGCTATATCTGGCACACTAGATGTAGCGCGCTAGATATAGCGTTTAGGCTTTTAAATCTTTTGCTTTTTTGATGCGGTATTCAATGTCTCTTAAGACGTTACTGAAATACATAAAGCTCTCATATGGCGAAGCGTAGGCTGAGAAATACGCGTGGACGTCGCCATCATTCCAGTATTTGGTGCACATAGAATATGGGTGATCTGACGTAGTCATTTTGCGCCAATCTGAGATTAGATTAGGATCGTCGGTAGCGAGGACGTCATTTCGCATCGAATACACTGTTTCCATGGCGGATTTTTGCAGAGAATTGGATAGCCAGGCAGACAAATCACGCTCCGTGTCTGCCCAAGTGACAGTATCCGGCATCGAAATTTCATCGGCTGGCTCCATTAGCTCGGCAGCCTCAGAGACTGTGACAAATTTGTTTTCGTACTCAGAAAGCCAAGAAGCAATAAACTTATTCATAAAATCAAAGATGCCGGTATCCGCCCACTGGTGCTCGCCAAAGGTTTCAAAATCCATAAATAGATTTATTAGATTGCCTCTTAGACATTCTAGGTTGATCCATTCTTGGTATTTTGATACCGTGAGTGGCCATTCTGTCCATTTGCGATCCGAAAAACGGAATGCGATATCATCGGAAAGACGGTAATTCTTGAGTAGCAGCCTAATATTATTGCATCCTGCTGGCTTATAGACATAGTTTGGACTGTGCCAGCCAAGGACTTTTTCCCAGCCTTCAGCAAGAATTGCATTGTAGCCACGTCGATCTGCCCAATGTGCCAACTCGTCATTATACGCAAGCTCGGTGTTACGGAATACCTTAGGACGGGTGCCAAATAGCTTCTCGATGAGGTCGGCGTGTTTGTTTACTTGCGTCTCAAATTCTTCTTTATTATAGAAAAAGGCTAGGGAATGATAATATGTCTCACCGACAATTTCGGCCTGGCCACGATTAACTAATCTTTTGATTGATGCGAGTAGGTCCGGCGCCCATTTTGCAGCTTGCTCTATCCATGTACCAGTAATAGACAGTGACACCTTGAAATCATTATGGCGCTTAGCATTTTCCTCTAATAGCGCCAGCATCGGGCGGTAGCTTTTCTCGGTAACTTTCTTAAAAATACGCTCGTTGGACTGACGGCCATTATATTCATCGGTGAAGTAATTGGAAACGTTGCCGACATCAAAAATCGAATACTGCCTATATCTGATAGGCTGATGGATGTGTAGATATAAACAAATCGCGCGCAACCTAATTACCTCTTATGTTTTATTGTGTTATTATATATCTTCAGGCACTTTTTTGCAACTTGCTCCCAAGAAATTTTGCGATATTCGGTCTTGATGTTTTCCTGTAATTCCTGTTTTAGAGCTGGGTTTGCCGCGATGGCGAGGATTTCATCTGCGAGCTTCTTTTCGTCCCAGAAATCATATTCAAAAGCCGACCAAATAATCTCTGATACGCCAGATTGCTTGGTAAGAATCAGCGCGTCGCCGTGGTGTGCCGCTTCTAATGCGGTAAGACCAAATGGCTCAGACACGGAACTCATTACAAAAATATCAGAAATAGAGTAAATATCGCGCAATTTTTGCCCACGAATGAAGCCTGTGAAAATTACATTTCTAGAAATGCCGTAGTCGGCGGCTAAATTGATAAGGGTGTTGCGCTCTTCGCCATCACCAGCGAAAATAAACATCAATTTTGGATTCTTAGTGAGAGCTTCTTTGGCTGCGCGCATTAAGAACGTCAGGCCTTTTTGGATGGTAAAACGTCCTACCGTCGAGACGATTGTCCACCCGTCATTTTTAAGCCCAGTGAGATATTCATAGGTGCTATTATCGTATTCATAGTCGGATTTTAGATAACTATCGTCCAGCGAATTATATACAACGTCAATTTTGCTTAGTGGGATATGATATTTTTCGTGAATGATTCTTTTCGTGGCTTCTGATACGGCGATAATCTCGTCGGCAAGCATTAAACCCTCGTATTCAATTTCGTGAATTAGGGGGTTCCCGACGTGCATTCCGGCACGATCGTATTCTGTGGCGTGGACGTGTGCAACAAGTGGCACCCCGAAGCGTTTTTTAGCAAGAATCCCAGCCTCATATGTTAGCCAGTCGTGCGCATGGATGACATCAGGCTTAAAATCCATCAAATGTGTGTTGATGAAATCACAATATTTCTCCTGTACGTCCCGAATTGAGACTCTCGCATCTTCATTGGCTGGGATAATTTTGGCATTTACATCTAGAGATTCGTAAGAGCCGCCACCATAGCGATAAATTGGGTCTAGATTTGTCGCCGGTATGACCTGCATAAAATCCACATTCTCATGCTCGGCAGTATAGGGAATTACGAAGTCGATGTCCGCGCCTTGATCGGCCAAAGCATGCGCCATATTTAGACAAGCAACGCCAAGGCCGCCACTATTGTGCGGAGGAAGTTCCCAACCTAGCATAAGTATTTTCATCTATTTTATTTTAGCACATTGTGTGATAGAATGTAA
>CAMZFK010000014.1 GCA_947306055.1 uncultured Candidatus Saccharibacteria bacterium
TGTGGAAGATTGATATGTTCACCATCAATATCGCTACCACCAATGGTGCAAGCAGCATCTCCATAGACAGCACTAACTACAACAATGGTACTACCGCCTCCCTAGCCTATGGTTCCACCCATACTATTACTGGTAACTATACATCAGGTTATGAGTTCGACAGTTGGTCCACATCAGGCAACATCTCACTAACAAGCTCTCCTTCAGCTACCACCACTATGACTGTTACTGGTGCAGGTACACTAACCCTAACAGGAAAACCAAGCTGCAGCAGCACCATTACTGGCACTATGCAAGACTTTAAACCATGTAGCAGCATCACAAACGGCACTACTGGCACTCTCACAGATAGTAGAGACGGCACTAGCTATGCCGTAGGTAAACTCGCAGATGGCAAATTCTGGCTGCTAGATAACCTTGCGCTAGATCTTACCAACTCCACAGTCCAAGCCAACCTTACCGAAGCCACTACTAACGCCTCAAATACTACGCTAAACTACCTCAAGAATGGGGGTGGTACTACTTCAGACCAATATGCCATAATTGGAGTTACCAATACTTGGGATAATAGCCAGTATAGGTATTCTGGTCCAAAAATTGCTACTAGTGGTACTGGCGATAATGCTAGTGGTACTGGCGATAATGGTGACTGGACCAAAGATACTATGGTGCCTCTTGCTGCAGGTCAGTCTGGCTCTGGCAAAGTAGGCGTATATTACAATTTCTGTGCCGCTTCTGCGGGCTCATATTGCTATGGCAACGCTACCACTAGTAGCGGTAGGCCTTCTGGCAATGCTGCTACCGAAGATATCTGCCCTGCAGGTTGGCGTATGCCTACTGGTGGTGATAGTGGAGAATACCAAGCTCTCTACACCGCCTATTCTAGCGACAACGCAGCTTTCGTTAATGCTCTTAAGACACCTCTTCTGGGGACATTCAGCAATAATGGCTCGTTGTGGGATCAAGGTTTGAAAAGCTACTTTTGGTCATCTACGCGCGGCGACAGTGGCGCCTACATGCTTTCCCTGTACGTCAATAATTACGTCAATACCCCGAACGTCGATCTTACGACATCCAATTATCGGAGCTACGGTGGCTCTATCCGCTGTATATTCGACCCAGCTGTTGACTACACGATTTCATATAATAAAAATACAACAGATATGGCATCCAACATACCGTCTACCCAAACTGGTAATACGAATTCAGTTAGAATTTACGCAGTTTTAGCAAATAATACTCCATCTCGGTCTGGGTATAGTTTCCTTGGTTGGTGCAACACCCAGCCGACCACATCAAATAACATAGACTCTTGTCCTGGAACTACGGCTGGGTCAGGAGGAAAATATGTCGTGGACACTAATTCGCCCAATGTAACTCTATATGCAATGTGGGAAATATTACCTTCACTTGCGATACAAAATGTAACTTCATCTACTTGCCCTACGACTCCAACAAAAGTTTATGATACTCGTGACAATGAAATTTATACCATCCAGAAGCTTGCAGATGGGAAGTGCTGGTTACTAGATAATCTCCGTTTAGATCTCGCCAACTCCGTAGTAAAAGCCAATCTTTCCGAGGTCAACACCAATGCTTCGAATACTACTCTAAACTACCTCAAGAATGGTGGCGGGACCGCTTCGGATCGATATGCTATGATTGGGGTTGCTAGCGGAGCTTGGGATAATGATCAATACAGGTTTTCTGCCCCCAGGATTGTCGTTAATGGTACTGGCAATAATGGTGACTGGACCAAAGATACCATAGTGCCTTTCGCCATGGGCCAATCTGGCTCTGGTAAAATAGGTATATACTACAACTACTGCGCAGCTTCAGCGGGCTCATATTGCTATGGCAACGCTACCACTGGTAGCGGTAGGCCTTCTGGCAATGCTACCGAAGACATCTGTCCAGCGGGCTGGCGTATGCCTACAGGTGGTAGTAGTGGAGAATACCGAGCTCTTCTTACCGCTTATTCTGACGACAAAGCAGCCTTTGTCAATGCTCTTCGCACACCTCTTTCTGGTAGTGTTGGTGTTAGCAACGCGGATTATCAGAACGTGGCCGGCCGCTTTTGGTCATCCACGACCTCTGGGTCCGACCATGCGTTTTACTTGGATGTTCAATCGGCGGCTCTCTCTAGTAATAATTTTGGCGGTCCTAATAATGCCGGTGCCGTCTCGGTCCGTTGTGTTCTCAAACAGTAGCTTTGCTAGTTTTTATTTTGTCTTTACTTTCTCTTCGCCGAGAAGCTCTTTGAATTTCACTACTAGCTCGTCGGTAATCTCTACTTTAAATGGCATTTTGAGCGGCTTTTTGACTTCGCCATCTTTTAATACCAAGATTACTTCAGAGAATCCAGGGTTTGTATCGGCTAATCTCCGGACGGCCGTCAAAGTCTCCGTATCGTCCGGATTTTCGATCAAGAGATAGAGCTTTTCTTTGCGGGTATCTTTTGGTGCCGCTACTGGTACTACCGGGGTATCCGTCGCGTCTACACTGCTGACTGTCCTCTGCCCAGAAATTTTAGCCCGGGTGGCATTTTTGCGTCCAGTGGTGCGCCCACTAGCAGCCTTTGGTTCGGGAAGTTTTGCACCTGTAGGCGTGTAGCTGTCAAGCATTTCGTCGGAAATTGTCTCTACGGTTTCCGCTAGTACTTTGACATCAGACGTAGGATTCCCGTCCTTATCAGTAGCATTAATCTTCCCTTGTACTTTCACTACATTATCTACTACTAATTTTCCGCCACATTCGGCAAACGTGCTAGGAAAAACAATAAACTCTGTCTCATCGGACTTGTTTTCCATTTTTACGAAAGCCATTTTGTCACCCTTCTTCGTCAAAATTGTCCGGATATTAGTGATAATACCACCAATAGTCACGATTTTGTTGTCATTTTCGGCGGTTATCACCGAATAAGGGTGGGTGTTTTCTTCAAAATACACATCGTATTTGTCGAGTGGATGTGAGGATAAGTAAAGCCCCATCAGATCTCGTTCCCAGAGCAACTGTTCTTTTTCTGAATATTGTGCCGGCGAGGCCTTGATTTCTACCTCAGGGATTTCTCCGGCATCTCCGAGCATACCAAATAAATCAGTCTGCCCTGAGCCGACATCCTTCTGTACTTTCGCGCCATAAGCTTGAATTGCTTCGAGATTAAAAAGCAAATCCGAACGCGAGCCAAATCTATCAAACGCCCCAGTTTTAATCGCTGCTTCCCAAGATTTCTTGTTAAATTTAGTCGAATCTACACGCTTCGCGAAATCGCAGACAGACTTAAATGGGCCATTTTTGTCTCTTTCTGGTATTACGATTTCTTCTACCAAGGATTTACCCATATTCTTGATGCCAGAAAGTCCGAAACGAATAGTTTTCTCGCCTCCCACGATACCGAAATCACCGTAACTTTGGTTGATGTCTGGCCCGAGTACCTTGAGGCCCATTTTCTTACATTCAGCGATTTCGATCGCAAGCCTATCAGTCCAGCGCATATCGGCAGTCATCAGCGCCGCCATGAAGGCATCAGGAAAATGCGCTTTTAGATATGCAGTCCAGTATGCAATCAAAGCATAGCATGCAGCGTGAGACTTATTGAAACAATAATTTGCGAATTCCAGAAGCTGTGACCAAAATGTCTCGGCAATTTCTTCGGTCGCGCCACCAATTTCGACAGCCCCCTTGATAAACTCCGGCTTAACTTTTTTCATGAGGTCAATTTTTTTCTTACCTACGGCTTTACGAAGCGTATCTGCCTGCCCACCGGTAAATCCACACCATTCCTTACTAATCTGCATGAACTGCTCTTGATAAATCATGATGCCGTAAGTATTTTTTAATGCATTTTCTAGCCCAGGATGCAAGTATGTGATTTCTTCCTTGCCGTGCTTTCTCTTAATAAACGAATCGATAAATTGCATCGGTCCAGGTCGATAAAGCGCCACCATAGCGATGATGTCCTCAAATGTAGAGGCTTTAAGATCGCGCAGATACCTCTTCATACCGGCAGATTCCAGCTGGAATACACCAGTAGTCTCGGCGCGCTGAAGCAAGGCATATGTCTCTTTATCGTCTAGTGGCAAGCTAGACAAATCGATGTCGGTGTTGTAGACCTTACGGATCATTCTGAGAGCATTGTTGATGACGGACAAGTTTGAAAGCCCCAAGAAATCCATTTTTAGAAGGCCCAATTCTTCGACTTGTCCCATCGGGAATTGAGCGGCGATCGGGCCTTTAGCCGAGACTTCAAGTGGTAAGAATTTTACCAAATCATCTGGAGCAATGATGACGCCACAAGCATGCACACCATGATTACGAATTGTCCCTTCAAGGCGAGAAGCGAAGTCGATGACTTCTTTTGCGGTAGGGTTGCTTTGGTATTCTTGTTTTAATTCGGGGACATCACGTATGGCGTCGGCGAGTTTTACATGGTGTCCTTGGACTGGGTCCGGCACCATTTTAGCCAGCCTATCCGCTTCGGCGTAAGGCACTTCAAGCACGCGCGCTACGTCGCGGACGGCGTTTTTTGCCATCATTTTGCCAAAAGTGACGATATTTGATACACGCCCATAGCCATACTTCTTTGAGCAATATTCTATAACCTCATCACGACGAGTGTCTTGGATGTCGGTATCAATATCAGGCATAGATATACGGTCAGGGTTCAAAAATCTTTCAAAGAGCAAGTCATATTTAAGCGGGTCAAGCTCAGTGATACGGAGCGCATAAGCCAAAATCGAGCCAGCCGCCGAGCCACGCCCTGGCCCATATACGATACGCTGGCTTTTACCCCAGTTGATGAAGTCTTGGACGATCAAGAAGTAGCCATTGTAGCCCATATGGTCAACCACGGAGAGCTCGTAGTCAATACGAGGGAGGATTTTGTGTGCTTCATCGCGAGTCGTATCGACTTTTTCGAGAATTTTACGACAGTCTGCTACGTTTAAATCTTTAGTTTCATCGAGTTTTTTGTCACCATAGCGGTATACCAGCCCCTGAAAAACCAATTTGTCTAGATATGTCTTCTCGTCTTCGCCGTCAGGCACAGGAAATTTCGGGATTAAAATTCTACCAAGCTGCAAATCTACATTGCACCTATCGGCGATGACGCGAGTGTTTTTTACGGCTTCTGGGCAAGTATCTTTCCAGTGGTCGATGATTTCATCTACTGAGATTACATGTAAATCATAATCTTTCAAGGTCATACGATTCGTATCAGAAAGATTTGCCGCCGTCCCCACACAGAGTAAAACTTCATGGGCGTCTTGGTCTTCTTTTTTAAGATAGTGTGCATCGCAAGTCACTACGAGTGGAAGCCCAAGCTCCTCTGCGTGTGCCATGTGCCAGTCATTGACCTTCTTTTGTTCTTCCGAATGGGTGGAAGATTTTGGGTGCCCATGGTCTTGCATTTCAAGATAGAACCTGTCCTTGAACACATTTTTGTACCAGTCGATCAACTCTAGCGCACGCTTATCGTCGCCAGCGCGAATCGCTTCTGAAATTTCAGACCCCATGCAACCAGAAAGACAAATGATGCCTTCGTTGTATTTCTCCAAATCTTCATGGTCAGTGCGAGGCTTGTAATATTTGCCGTCGATTTCCGCGTTGCTCATGATACGGCAGAGGTTTTCAAAACCTTTGTTGTTCATTGCAAGTAAGGTAATATGGAACCTTTGTTTATCGTGAGCAGGGTCCTTATCAGTCTTCTTTCTGGCCGCGACATAAGCCTCTAGCCCGAGCACTGGCTTAATCCCAGCATCATTGCAGCACTTATAGAGCTCCACCAGGCCGCTCATTGTGCCGTGATCTGTCACAGCCACAGCTTCCATCCCCTGCTCTTTGACAAAGTCCACAAGCTCAGGGACTTTGGTTAGCCCATCCAGCAAAGAGTAATGCGTGTGATTGTGAAGATGTACAAAATCGCTAGGCTTTAGTTCCACGTTTTTCATCGCACTTACATTCGTCACCACACTTACAGTTGTCACCGCACCCACATTCACATTCTTTTGACTTCTTCGAAATGAGACGTCCAGCTATCGCCCCGACAGCTGCGCCGATTGCTGCACCGAGGAAAAATTTACCCTTACCGCCTTTATTAGCTTTTTTGTTCGCCATTTTTACTCCCTTTCTTTTTAATTTTTGGCTCCACATATTCATCGACGATAGTTTGTACTACCCCACCAATTGACGTCATCCCTTTGACATTATTTACGATGCCATTTGCGTTGTCTGCAATATCCTGGCTTTTTATGACAACTTTCTTGGCCTCATCGGCAATACCGATGAACTTGATAATCAAAATAATCCCTACGATAAGGAAAATAAATAGTGTGATGCTTAAAATTGCGACTAAGATCCATTCGGCTATGTTCATAAGTTTACTCCTTATCAATAATTATAGCATATTAATTTTCGGAAATGAACTTTCGCACCTCATCCGCATAGTCAGTACTAGAAAGGACATATTTAAGATGCGCGAGGAAGTAATTTTTTGGATCACCAGTTGTAATCCACTCACCCTTGCTCCTTGCGATAGCGACATCGCCGTCCCGAGCTAATTTGGTAATTGCATCGGTCGTCCATAGTTCCCCATCCAGCCCAGTGTCGTCAGGGTTGAGATAATCAAAAACTTCCGGAGTCAAAAGATACCGCCCGTAGCTAGTTAGACTGCTCGGCGAGAGGTCTGGCGTCTTTGGCTTCTCTACGATATAAGAAAGCGTCCCATTGTCCTTTAACGCAATCATGCCGTATTTATGCCAAACTTCTTCCGGCATTTCTTGGGCCGCAATCACAGCTTTTACGGATGGGTTGCTTTCGTAAGCGTCAATCAAGGTCTTCACGTCGCTGGAGCCGAGAATCAAGTCATCGCTATAGAGTACGACAAAAGCCTCTTCATCCTTGACGAACTCTTTAGCAGATACGATTGGCGAGCCATTGCCATAAGGTAATGACGTATCTTGCTCGATTACAGTAATTTTTGGAAAATTGAGCACTTCTTGCACCGGTGAAAAACGCTCTGCTTTGCCTTGCTTCTCAAGCAAAACTCGAACGTTTTCGGCTGGATTATGGAAATAATCCTCATAAATCTCGCGCGATTTAGTATTTGGCGTTGCTACGATAATGATTTCTTCAATCCCAGCCGCAGCGCATTCCTCTACGCAGAGCTGCATTACTGGCTTAGCACCAATTGGTATCATTGCCTTAGGGATAGTTTTTGTGATAGGCAAATATCTACTAGCAAACCCAGCATCAGTGATAATCGCCTTTTTGATCTTGGACATATGCCTCCTTTGAGATTTAATTATACCACGGCATAGCCCAAAACGCTAGACGGTATTATTTTTTCTTAGGGGTTTTGGCTGGAGATTTTTTGGCTGAAGCTTTTTTGGCGGCGCCCTTCTTGGCAGATTCTTTCCTGGCTACCTTGTCTTCAATGTTTTGGGCGCGATTATGTACACCATAAATCATGCTTGTTACGGACACGATCAACATATACGCTCCGAAGAATCTAATAAATGTAGTAATCTCAAGGTCGCCTGCATTCAAAATAACTAGACCCATTACACAGCCAAGTATGCCAGTTATGACGCGAATAAAACGATCTGTAGGATCGACGGTGGATAAGAAACCATGAAAGATATCAATAACACCAGACACGAAAGTATAGGCTGAGATAATAATCAGACTTGCGAGGAGGTTGTTTTGCGCAAAGAACAGCAAGAAGAGCGCCGCTATTACGTCAACTGCGGCGTCGAAGATAGAGTTTATCCAACCATGCTTTTTTACCGAAGCATAAAGCGCACTCGCAGAATCAATAATTCCCATACATAGCAAGAATACCGCCATAACAGAGACTAGAAGCTCCCAGTCCCTCATCGCGCCAAAAAGTGTCACGATGCCAAAAGTGGCCGCCAAAACTCCCCTTATAATGGAGACAAGCCAATGTTTGTCGATAAATTTTCTATTGATATGCGCCATAAAAATACCTCATTAATGCTCAAGCTTATTATAGCACAAATTACTTAAAGATGGCGGACTTTTTTACGAACAAGCTCAATTATTTTTGTGATTTTGTATTTTAGCGGGTTCAAAATTAGATCATGCGCGGGAGTATATTTGAACTCTGCGCAACCAAACGAGCGTTTGAATTCACTTACGCCATAGAAGCGATGCGAAGTTTCATCTGTACCTACAATTCCCCAAAGGTTATACCGCATGATTTTGCGCTTTCTGGCCTCTTCCATTGCCGCCAAATGGAGTAAAGGCGCCGCAGAATACTTAGTCCCAAGGTCAGAAGATACTCCGTAATGGTAGCTTGCTTCGTTCCCATAAAAAATCATGAAATTTTGTGCCAAAATTTCATTGTCGAGCTTCGCCGTGTACATTATTACTTCGTTATTCTTAGCGAATGCCGCGAATTGTTTATACAAGAAATCTTCAGAAAAAGCCACAAATCCCTGTCTTTTAGCGTGGCGTATCTCGAGCGCATAAAAAGTCTTTACAATCTCCGGATCGGTTGAAGTTTCTATCGTGATGCCAGCCTTCTCGGCTTTTCGTAATTTACGCCTAAAGCCCTGCGAAGCATTGGTGAGAATTTCTTCTTCGGTCTTATGTAAGTCTAAAATCCCAGCGTATTCTACGGACAAGAACATCGGTGCGCGTCTTAGCCCTAACTCGCGCATTAATTTCAACGAATTATCAGAAAGCTCGAGCTGTGGCCTTACACGGACAAATACGCAGCCGCTATTTTTACCCTGCTCTTTAATATCTTCAAAGATTTTTTTGACCAAAGTCTTTTTATTCCAGTCGACAATCGGACCACCGGCTATCGCAAGGTACGTCCCACGCTTTGCCGTCTCTGCCACGCCAGCGTATGCCCCCACGATGACTCCGCCATCATAGATTAATCTTCGGACAACCTTCTTGCCGCGCGCCAAATGAAATTCGTAAAAATCCCAAGACTGCAAGAAATTTGCCTCTTCTCTTTTCGCTACGAATCCATCCCACTCGCTTCTTGAGGTGGCGTCTTTTATTTCTATCGTCATAGGTGCCTCTTTTTCTTTCGCATGGTTTCAACCATTAGATTTTTAAGATATTTTACACGCTTCAACACTAAATCGTGTGCAGGGACAAACTCCACGACCTCCCCACCGAAGCCGGTTTTAAAAGTCGTGACTCCAGCATAGCGGTGATTTGGCTGGCCGGCCGGAGCGATCCCCCACAAGTTAAAGCGCTCAATCCCCTCGGATTTCAAATCACGCATCGCTTGCCAGAGTAGAGCGTATGCTCCAGGCATCTTGCGATTGAGCGGAGTCGATGCCGCCTCATAGTAATCAGCTTCAAGAACGTCTTTTATTACTAACCCATAGGCTATTTTTTCGCCGCCATCAGTCTCGGCTACATAAATTGTCGCATTATCTTTAAAAGCCTCTTTTTCAGCCATCAAGACTTTAAGTGATGGTGGAACGAAATTTTGTCTTTTAGCGGTTTCGACTTGCACAGAATGAAATTCTTTAAATAGACTCTCAGAATTATCTCTTGAGACTTTAATTCCCTGTTTCTCAGCTTGGCGTACTTCGTACCTCGTTTGTCTACGCATCTCGGACATTAATTTTGCTTCATCTTTTTTGAGATCAATTATTACGGTATGCTCCGCCGCAAGGTGCATAGGCGAAGGCTTAAGTTCGAGTTTTGCTAGAAGCTTTAGATTCTCGGGCGTATTTTTGAGCTGTGGACGAATTCGGATGAAGACGCACTTTTCTTTTTCGGCGATTTTTATGATAGTACCAAAAACCATTTTTACCGCCGATCTATCATGCCAATCTACGAGCGGGCCACAAGGAATTTCGAGATATCTGCCACGTCGAGCATTCCTGACGATCATTAGGGCGTGGGCTTTACCGTCAAAATCCTCAGATATTACCTTGTCTCCGATAAGTTCATTCATTTCTCCGTACATTGGAGATTGCAGAAAATTTGCTTCTGGGAATTTTTTAACAATGTCACTCCAGTTACTCATCGACATACTCCTTTATTATTTTTAGAGCTTTTGCTAACTGTTTTTTGCTGTAGTAATTTGGTAAATTAATAATTTTCTGGGACACTTCCGTCGCGACAGGGCATCTGCCTTCGTCAAAATGCACTTTTTTATAATATCTCTCTGGCGATACCGGCCTCTCATACCAGAAACCATCAAAGTAATAGCCAGCCTTTTTAAGCTTTTTTAATACTTCGTTGCGGTTTTTTACTAGGTAAAATTCGCGAAGTGGCTTCGAGGCTCTAGTGAGTTTTTTAAGTTCCTCTAGGGCTAATTTAGCTTGAAAAAAACTCAGTTGATGTTTGTCGTAATCAATTTCCGCGTCAGCAGACTTCTGCACGAGCCCGAGCTTTAAGAGAATTCGCATATATAATCCAGCGAGACCAAGGTACGATAATCTTCTATAGCGAACTCCATAAGTTGGATACATTCGCGCCCTCCTCGCTTCTTTTTTGAGTGGACTAAGCGATGGGTTCGGCATAGCTGGGGCTGCACCCCACCTGAGGGCGACAGCGCCACCATTTATTACGTCTATGGATTTTTCTTTGCCAAACGAAAGAATAGTGATCTTGCCGACTGTCCCTGCCTCTCGTCCATCATCATAGAATCTGCCAGCACAATGCGCCAAGTCTTCGATTAAATCTAGACCGTGTTTTTTACAAAAAGATTCGATCTTTTTGATAGCCACCATATTACCGAGAGTATTTTGGACAATTACTGCGCGAGTATTCTTAGTGACGACTTTTTCGAGGGTTTCCGTTGTAAAATTCAAAGTTTTTTTGTCGATATCGGCAAAGACCGGAGTCATCCCAGATGCTTTGACGCCCTGATACACTGCATAACAAGTAAAACCATTTACGATAATTTCGCCCTCGCATTTGCCATCTTTGTCAGCGTAGGTGTATTTAAGCCCTGCCGCTAAAGCAGAACGTCCATTCCTGACTACCGCCACGGAAGGCGCAGAGTATCTTTTCTTAATGTATTCCTGGAGCGATAAATAGTCATTGAAATCACCACGAGTAAAGCGCATTTTGAGACGTTTTTTCAAGTCGTACCCTGCTGCCGTACCCAAAAAGTAGTGTTTCATGCTCGAATCCTTTTAACTAAAGTCGCTAAAGCGCGAGCCAATTCATCTGGATTAGAGATGTATGGTGCGTGCGTCCAGTTTGAATAAAATTTCAGTTCAGCATTTTCTAGATTTTCATAAATCTTTGTGGCTTGCCGTGGCGGAGTGACGGTGTCTTTTTTGCCCCAGAGGATAAATGTTTTAGTCTTAATATTATTGAATTTAAGGTTTTTGTCAGACTCGAGCATGTTTACGAGTGTCTGCTTCATGTTTTCTGGAGCTTTAGAATAGTCGGTCGTACCAGTTATGCGATGAAAGACTTTCTCGACAATAGGGATTTTTTTGAGTGGTTTGCCAATTTTGGCTAGCCCAGCGACGACTTTTTTCTTAAATGAGGTCTCATAAATCCCTGCCGAGTCGAGTAAAATCAAGTAGTCTAATTTCTCGGGTTTGCTCGCAAGAAGATTTAGTAGTATTCTTCCGCCGTTTGAATGCCCGAGCGCAATTGCTCCGTCAGGGATATTTTCGTCCGCCCACTTCACATAATCTTCAATTGTAAAGATTTTGTGGCTTGGCTCCGTGAGGCCGGGCACGTGTAGCATCTTCACGTTTAGGCCGTTCTCCTTCAGTAATGCCAAAGTCTTATCCCATGGCTCCACGGTGTATGTCCAACCATGAATAATATAAAGATCTGCGATTTTTTCCGTCATTAGTCTAACCCCCAGCTTTTTCTTCTAGCCACTGCGGCCTTTTCGCGTCGGCAGAGTTTTTTGGCGTCCTTTGGGTCTTTGAGCAATTTTTCGATAATCCACTCTAGATACTGGCTCCCCTTAAATATCAGAGTTTCGCGCCCGGTAATGTGATTTTCTAGATAAAGCAAAGCCTTTCTCGGGTCAGTAGTAGCTACCGCGGAGATACCAAGTTGTTTTAACTTTGGTGCAGTGTATTTTTTAGTCCTTCTGCCCACTAGTACTACACGCTCTGGCTTCACTTCGGCAATTAATTCGGCCAACTTCTCGTGCTCTTTTTTCTCTAGTGAGCCCTGGTCAACGATATCGCCAATCACGAGCCATTTGCGCTCGGCGTGCATCCTTTTTGCCATATCGAGGACGGACGTCACGGAAATCATATGTGCGTTATAGCTGCTATCCACAATCTGGATGCCTTTTTTACCTTCAAAATACGAGCATCTTCCTGGCGCGACCTTGAGGTCGGAAAAATCAGGGTTAAATTTCAATTTTAAATAATCCATCAAGTCTTGCAAAACGAACAGGTTAAAAGCGATATCCTTAGGCTCCGGATGATTAAAATGAAAAGTTGTATCGCCATAGGTAAAATCTGTAGAGTCAGGATAGACGACGTATTTTTTCATCATCGACTTCTTAATCGGCACAACTTTAGCGGAGATATTTTTCGTAGCCTCCACCATCAGCTTGGAGTCTGCATCAATATAGACCAAGCGTCTCGTGTTTGCTGGCAAATTGGCAAATTCTGCCGTAATCGCCTCAGATAAAGTATCAAACTTCCCTTCTTCAACTAATTTTTCAAACTGGACGGCGTGCGAAAGACCGATAGATACCCAAATTGTGACTTCTGGGCGAAGCCACTCGGCTAAAAATTCAGCTTCATACGGGCGCTCACCGTCGATTTCTACTACATAAAAATTCTCTTTATGTCTGTAAAATAGCCCCCTAAATGGCGCAGCGGCAAAAAGCCAAAGCCAACGAAGCTTCGAACCACGAACGCCTTTTAGACCAAGCAAATCAAACGAAACGCCAAAAGCTGAATTTGCATCGTGCGAATAATGCGCCTTTTTCCCTATTTCATGCTCAAGCATATTGAGCATCGTAGTCTTGCCGGCCGATCCAGTAACTGCAATTACGCGAGGTTTCCACCTCTCTAATACTCTGTTTGCAAAATATCGAAAATATTTTGCCGCAACAAAGTAAAAACGCTTCTTAAATTTAGCAAAAGACATACACATATTATAGCACACCTTGCATTTTTAACAAAAGTGTGGTATTATTAAAGTAATGGGGGTAATTTTTTTAGTCTAAAAGAAGTACATTACGAAGGAGGGATGCTTATGATAGCCCCGAATATTTGGGTAATACTGACTTGCGACGGAGAAAAGGATGAAATCAGAGAGACGATAGAAAAAATCAACAAAGAAGAAAATATCCACGTAGACAATTTCATCTTAGTTGCTTCGAATAGTAAGCAATACGAGAGAGCCCAAGCAGCAGTGACAAGTGTTGGTTCCAACGCCGAAATCATCAAAGTGAGAAAAATGAACTACATGAACTCAATGATCAAAGGCGCACAGCGAGTCATGACTTACAGTACGGGCGCAATTATCATGAATGTTGTCGCCGGGCATTACAAAATTCCTGGTCCGTGCAGTATGGATACGCTGAAAGACGCCGTAGAGGTAGCAAGAAAAGGATTTAGTGTTGCGATTATCTCTACCGGGAATACCGAATATCCAATTAGCGTCTTAAAAGCGGAAGCCGTAATGGATTACCTCGGCGAAAATGGCCACAAAAAGACGTATAGACATTTCACAAAAATCATTAAAAGGCTGTTCAAGGCAATATCAGATTCCAAGACGTCTGCTTCTACTCTAATTGGAGAGTAGGGGTGGATGTGGAATAAATTGTTACCACCCCCACAAAAATCTCCGAGTCAAAGGACCCGGAGATTTTTAATTTCAATTAAGATTACATCTTAATTTCAGCGTCTACACCAGCTGGGAGTGCAAGATTTTGCAAGCTCTCAATGGTTTTTGGAGTAGCATTGCTGATGTCGATGAGGCGCTTGTGGACTTTCATCTCAAACGCTTCACCACCAGTCTTGTAAACGTGTGGCGACTTTACTACGGTGAAAGTGCTACGCTTGGTAGGTAGCGGAATTGGACCGCTTACTTTGGCACCAGTACGAATCGCGGTGTCTACGATTTGGCGTGCGCTCTGATCAATCACACGGTGATCATAAGCTTTGAGACGAATACGGATAGTTAATCCTTCATCTTTTTTGGCTTCTGCCATAAATGACCCTTTCTACTAGCTCCATAACCTCAGATTTCAGCTAGACGCGAAGTCTATGAGTTTTTGAAGCTCGATATTATTAATGATATAGCATCAATTATATCACACTTTTATAAAAAATCAATTACACTTTGACATAAAGTCCAGGGGTTGATTTTTATGGAATATGTGGTATACTAAATAAGTCGTTTTATTTTTTTTGGCAAATAGTGCCGCAAAACAAGTACATTAGGAGGATGGACATGGTAGTTTATAGCGTGAAAGACGGCAAGATTATAGCCTATACGGATTCATGCTCGGCAGGGGGTAAGCTTACATTTAAAGGCATGGTGGACCGCTTCAATTCCGAGTCGGCATCTCCGTCAATCATTATCGACGAGAAGAAAGAGCCTACTGAAGATTTAAAGCTCATAATACGCGAATCCGTGCACGGGCATGGAGAATTCAACCACCTGGAAGAATACGCTGCAGCTATTAAGTGTGAAAGCTGGCGGGACCAGTATCTCTTAAAAAGAAAGAGATATGAATACGAATGTGACAGCATCCGTATTTACCGTAATGGCGGAAAATCAATAGGGACTTTTTATCTCGACAAAGTCTACGAGGATGATGAATGCGTGATTCTCTCTTGGTGGATCGATAGATTTGACGAAGTCACCGAGGCAGAAATTACCGAGCTTGCAAACAGGCTTTATAGAGAGGGTTTATATGAAATCGCAATCTATAAAGCTAAGTAACTTGCTTTTTTGGTAAAAATGTGATATAATAAGAGAGTAGCTACATTTATTTTAGGAGGTAAAAAAAATGAGAATTTTTAAAGCTACCAAGAGAAATCAGGAGGAAAAAACTTCTGAGGGGGTAAATAGAAGCGATAGGATGTCGCTTCCGGAAAGTTTTTATAAGATGATGATCGGCGAAGACCCGGCATCCATTTCGGAAGACATATCCAAGCTGGCCCATAAGTCAGCGTAAATTGATTTGATACATCCCAAAATGAAAAACCCTCCCTCGATATGAGGGGGGGATTTTTCTTTTTGTTAACTAAGTAGTTATTTAATAACTTTTAGAACAAAGCAGATTAATAAAAACGCTCTTATTGACCTACCACTCTTAATCAT
>CAMZFK010000015.1 GCA_947306055.1 uncultured Candidatus Saccharibacteria bacterium
CCTTTACAGTTGCTGGAGCGCCATCAACGATAGCTTTTGCTTCGCCAAGACCAAGTCCAGTAGCTTCCTTAACAGCCTTGATGACTGCAATCTTCTGAGCGCCAGCGTCTTTCAATACGACGTCGTATTCAGACTTGCCTTCATCGGCAGCGGCACCGTCAGCACCAGCAGCGGCAACTTCTGGTCGTCTACTTACCGCAGTAGTAGCTACATGTCTTCTAAAATAAACTGAATAAAGCGCTGAGAGCTACAAGCTCGAAGCGCGGAAAGAAAAAAGTAACCCTAGGCCTGCTTCTATACAGTAGCAGGTCGGGTTACCTATAGTTGCATAATATCAAATTTCCCCTTTAATTATAGTGGCTATGCTTAGATTTCGGGTGGGGGGTTGAAGAATTCTGTTATCTATGCCTATAATTTCGCATAAAAATAAATGAGGAGCTATATGGAAAAACATAAGTTACTAGAAGATTGGAATATAATAAAAGAAGATTTTCATAATTTACCAGATTCAAAACTGAGGCCTTTGCGAGAGGGGGAGGTGTGGTGGACTGGCATAGGTGAAAATGTGGGCGTAGAAATAAATGAAAAAGTAAGAGCTGGGTTTTTAGCGTTATATTCAAGATAAAAATATCCCCTAGTCTTATCAACTAGGGTGCGGGTATCCCCGATTATGCTTCTATTATATCAAATCTGACGTTTCGCGTCAACCCCCTGTATGCACCCCCTTAATTATAGTGGCTATGCTTAGATTTCGGGTGGGGGGTTGCAAATAAATTAAACCTGTGCTAAGAAGATGACCGGGAATAGGGCGAAAACTGATTAAAAATGTAGAAAGTCAACCCTATTCCTATTTAGGTGGGAATAATATATAATATAAATAATAAAGAAAGGTAATACTGATATGGCAAAAAAGGATGCGGTGGAAAATACCAATACTGATAAAAATGGCGCTGATAGCGGCAAGAGCGAGGCTTTGAAACTTGCGATTGCCCAGATTACAAAACAATTTGGCGATGGCTCGATTATGAAGCTCGGTGAGACACCAAAAATGGATGTGGAGCTTTTACCTTCGGGGTCTTTGTCTCTAGACTTGGCGCTTGGTGGTGGCTACCCGAAGGGGCGTATCATTGAGATTTACGGGCCAGAATCTTCTGGTAAGACGACTCTCGCGCTCCATGCGATTGCGGAGATTCAGAAGCAAGGCGGGCAGGCGGCGTTTATCGACGCGGAGCATGCGCTCGACCCAGCTTATGCGAAGAAGATTGGGGTGGATACGGCGAATCTTTTGATTTCGCAGCCGGATAACGGCGAGCAGGCGCTCGAGATTTGTGAGACTTTGGTTCGCTCTAATGCGGTAGACTTAATCGTGGTAGATTCGGTGGCGGCGCTGGTGCCACAGGCTGAGATTGATGGCGAGATGGGTGATGCGCAGATGGGACTTCAGGCAAGACTAATGTCGCAGGCGATGCGTAAGCTCACTGGTATCATTTCAAAGTCGCGCGCGACGGTGATTTTTATCAACCAGATTCGTATGAAGATTGGCGTGATGTTTGGTAATCCTGAGACTACAACTGGTGGTAACGCGCTGAAGTTCTATGCGTCGGTTCGGATTGACATTCGCCGGATTGGGCAGATTAAAGAGGGCGAGAATATCTCTGGCAACCGTACCAAGATTAAGGTGGTAAAGAATAAGATTGCGGCGCCTTTCCGCACGGCTGAGTTTGATATCATGTACAACGAAGGGATTTCGAAGACTGGCGATATCCTAGACCTCGGTGTGCAATATGGCGTGCTCGAGAAGGCTGGCGCGTTCATCAAATACAACGGCGAGACTTTGGGCCAAGGGCGCGAAGCGGTAAAGAAGCTATTTAAGGAAAAACCTGAGCTGATGGACGAAATTGAGGCGAAGGTGCGCGAAAAAGCCAACGAGGAATAAAATGGAACATCCGGGCGAGATTTGGCAAGAGTATGATTTTAATGGCGAAAGATTAGGCGGAATTGACCCAAACAACCATAGTGAGGATGAAATTTGTTTTTATGGTGGTGCGGCGGTGATGCTCTATCGGGTTGTGGATGGCGAGGTGGAATATCTTTTCCAACATCGGTCTAAATTTTTGATAGGGAACCCAGATAAATGGGATGTGTCTGCGGGTGGGCACATAAATTTGGGTGAGCCTGTTTTGGATTCGGCGATGCGTGAGGCCTATGAGGAAATCGGAGTTAAGCTAGATCGCAGCAAGATGGAATTTGCAGAAGTTTACATGAAGTTGAAGACGATGGTGCATTTGTATTTTTACGATTGGAGTGGGTGCGAAGATAATTTTTCGTTTGATGATAAGGAAGTGGAGGAAGTGAAGTGGGTGAAATACTCCGAGCTGGATAAGTTCTTGCCAAATGTTAAACGGATTTTGGCCGAAGACAAGAGATTTTTGCTTTGTCTCAAAGAGTGGAATGAGAAGATTCTAGAAAAATAGCTAATCTCGGGTGGGGGAAAGGATTTTTTTGAAGGTAGATAAAAACTACGCTTTTATTGATGGGCAAAATTTAATTTATAATACATCGCGGAAAAAAGATAATCCTTGGAAATTGGATTTAGCAAGGTTTAGAGTGTATTTGGAGGAAAAATACGGTGTCAAAGTCGCTTATTATTTTATTGGTTCATACGATGAAAGACATAAAGGGCTATATAATTCATTAAGCGATTATGGGTATCAAGTTGTTTTTCGGGAGCACGAAAAATCATTGAAGAGCATCAAAAAGGGAAATGTCGATACTGATATTGTTTTTTCGGTTATGGAAAAAATTGCTGAGCGAGAGAAATTTGATAATGTAATTTTGATATCGGATGATGGGGACTATTGGAAGATGGTTAATTATTTAATAAAGAAAGGTCGTTTTAAAAAACTTTTGGCGCCGAGTCAAAAGAATCTATCGTCGCTTTATAGACAGAAGATAGCCGATAGATATATTGATTATCTCGATAAAGCCGAAATAAGAAGAAAAGTTGAATACAAGAACTGAAATAAAAAAAATGCAGGTTCGCCTTAGGTATTTCTCCGTTCGGTGCATCCCTGCGTCGACATCTGCTATAATTATATCAAACATAGATTAGAAAGTCAACGGATATGAAGATTACAGAGCTGAAGCAGGGGGTGAAAAATCCGAATCGGGTGAATGTTTTTGTGGACGGCAAATATGAGTTTTCGCTTGATGTGACGCAGGTGGTGGATTTTAAGATTAAAGTCGGGATGGAGATTTCGCCCGAGCAGCTTCTGGAATTTAAGAAGGCGAGCGAGTTTGGGAAGCTTTATCAGAGGGCGCTCGAGTGGGTACTTACGAGACCAAGGAGCGAGAGGGAGACGAGGGACTATTTGAATAAGAAGGTCAGAAGCCTTTCCTCGGGAGCGCTCCGGGGCGTTAGCCCAAGTCTTACTCCATCGGAAATGGCTTCTGACCTTCCTGACAAGGCGATCGCGCGGCTCGATTCCGTTGGTCGCGAAATGTCCTCAGAAGACATATCTGACCTTCCTGACACTATAATTGATAAACTTGCTTCTCGGGGGTATCTGAATGATTTTGAGTTTGCGAAGTGGTATGTGGAGAATCGGTTTGTGAAGAAGGGGGTTTCGCAGAAAAGGCTCAAGATGGAGCTTGTGAAAAAGGGAGTGTCTGCTGAGATTATCGACGAGGTGATTGGCGGGCGAGATGATGCGGAAGAGATTTTGAAAATTATCGCGAAAAAGCGCGCGAAGTATGATGATGAGAAGCTTACTGCTTATCTGTGCCGGCAGGGGTTCCCGTATCAGCTGGTGAATGAACTTGTTCGGTCTTGCGAAAAGGATTGACGAAGTTTGGGATAAAATCTTCTTTTTCGGCGCGAGCCTTGATGACTTTTTCTTCGTCTTTTACTATCACTTTGTAATCTGTAACTTCGACGATTTCGCGGCGGGGAATGGTGAGTTCTGAATCTAGGAAAGATTTGAATAGTGGGCGTTTGACGATGAGTTGCTGGACCATGAAATCGAGTGCGTCTAGGGTGTAATCGGTGACGTGCCCGAGGTTGCTGCCTTTTTTGGTCTCGACTTTGAGATTGATGAGATCAAAATTGAGACTGAGTATTTTTTCGATTTTGATGACGTCGGATGGCTCGATGAACTCATCCTCAGAATCGATGACCATACCGAATTTGCTATATTCACGGACGGATTTGACATCTAGAATATTGGCCGGGCTTTTGCCGACAATGCCTCCGCCAACACGGAAAGCAATGGTCTTGAGGCTATCTGGGTCGATGATGAGTCCAGTAACTTCGGCAATTTTGCCAGAGGCCTGGACGCTAAGAATTGGCGTGCCGATGAGTTGGCTTGCTGATACTAACATAGTTTCATTATAACACTTTGTGGGGATTTTGGAAAAACCTAAGCGGTGAAAACTTGGAGAGATTTGGGCTTAAATGATGGGGCTTTCGAAGGTTTTGGCATCTTTTACTTGGTACTTGTCGATCTCGGTGCGGCGAAGGGCGGTGAGATAGGCGCCGGTTTTTAGGGCTTTGCCGATATCTTCGGCGAGAGTACGGATGTAGGTGCCAGAGCTGACGTGGCAGCGGATTTTGAGTTCAGGGTAGTTGTAGCTTAGGATTTCGATACTGTAAATAGTGACCTCTCTTTCTGGAGTTTCAAAATCTTTGCCTGCACGAGCTAGTTTGTAGGCACGTTCCCCATCGATTTTTACGGCGCTGAAAGCGGGGACTTTTTGTTTGATTTTGCCAATGAAGCTGTTAAGCGCCAGAGATACGTCTTTCTCGGAACGCTCCTTCGCGCCCGTTTGCCTTTGGCAATTCGCGTCCCAAGGGGCGAGCGTTACGGGGCTCAGTCGCTCCGTAAATGGCCCGTCGCCATTTATGCTCCTCGAAAGAGTATCTTCTGGCGCTTTATATGGTTCAATCTCCCCCTCCGGGTCGCCGGTGGTGGAAGTGTAGCCGAGCTTCAAGGTAGCTTCGTAGGTTTTGTCCTTTTTTAAAAACTCGTTAGATTTTTTGGTCATTTTGCCGGAGAGGAGGATAAGAAGACCGGTCGCGAAGGGGTCCAACGTCCCGGTGTGGCCGATTTTGACTTTGTGACCGAATTTTTGTTTGAGGGCGCCGCGGATTTTGGCGACGACACCAAAACTAGAAATGCCGGCGGGCTTGTCGATCAAAATAACAGCATCTTCGGTATCTGGGAGATTTGCTTGGTCAAAGATATATTCTGGATGGGGAATAAATTTTTGTTCCATCTCTTGATTATACCATGAAACCGTGATATAATAGACACACTATGATAACAAAAGAGAATAAGGACAAAGCTATTGCCAGCGTCGCTCGTAACAAAGCCGATGTTGGTTCTCCTGAAGTTCAAGTGGCTATTCTTACCGCTCGCATCAAAGAGGTGACTGAGCACGTTAAGAATAATAAACATGACTTTATGGCTAAAAGAGGTCTAATGCAGATGGTCGGGAAGCGCAAAAAGCTTCTTAAGTACCTCGAGACGACTGACTTTGAGCTATACAAGAAGACTGTTCAAAAGCTCGGACTTAGGAAATAGTTTAGAAACTCCCCTCACGAAAGGGGGAGTTTTTATTTGGACTGAATTAGAAAACCTCGCCTAGGGCGAGGTTTCTGATTTAAAAAATTTTAGTCTCATCGAGAGCCTTTTGTAGGGCTTCAATGAAGTTGCCAATGTCTACCGATGAAAGGTTGCTATTTTTGTCTAAAACTACAGACAAATCTACAATATCCTTTCTTTTGGTATTTGGCGTTGTAGTGAGCGAAACTCCAGAATCTGTCAGCAGTGTCGTTTGATAGAATGCTGCCGACACGACGGCAATTAGAGGATGACCTGAAATCGCCTCCTGGCCTTCGTCTTTAAAGGACTTTAGTTTAATGTCCACTGCGGTTATTCTACGCTTGTCGTCGCAGTGAACATTATAATTAACTATATTTATCATAGTTACCCCCTTCTTTGTGCTATTTTGGCAAAAATGCCCAATCTATACTATTATAGCACACTTTGGTGTTTTTGTCAATGAGTGGTATAATAGAAGCATATAAACTAATGGGAAGACGGCAGATACCAGGAGTAAAACTACTATGCGTTTCTCGGGAGCGCTCCGGGGCGCTAGCCCAAGTCTTACTTCCTCTAAACGCCTAGTAGTTTTACTCCAGATACCTGAAGTTTTCCCGTAAGAAAGGATATTTATGGAAATAATAAACCCTAGTGGCAAAAAGACCATGCAAGTCTCTACGGAGTGGCTTGGTCGTAAATTGACACTTGAGGTAAACCGTGTTGGGTTCCGCACGACTTCGTCGGTCCTTGTGACCTACGGAGACACCGTGGTACTTGGCTCGGTGGTAGTGGGGACGAAGCCAGTGGTGCAGGATTTCTTCCCACTTTCGATTGATTACGAAGAGAAGTTCTATGCGGCTGGTAAAATCAGCGGTTCGAAATTTATCAAACGTGAAGGCAAGCCAGCTGACGAGGCGGTACTTGTGGGCCGCCTCATTGACCGCCCAATTAGGCCTTTGTTCCCGAAGGGCTATCGCCAAGAGGTACAGGTGGTCTGTACGGTGCTTTCGATGGATCCGACTTTCCGCCCAGATTGTGTGGCGATGATTGCAGCGTCGGCGGCTCTCATGAATGCTGGCGTGCCATTTGATGGGCCGGTGGCTGGTATTCGTATTGGCAGAATCGGTGGCGAATTTAAGGGGTTCCTTTCTCCAGAAGAGAGAGAAATGTCTCCGCTTGACCTTGTGGTAGCTTGTAAAGACGGCAAAGTAGTGATGGTGGAAGCTGGCGCAAAGGAAGTGCCAGAAGAGACGATTATCGAAGCGATGCACTGGGCAGTTGAAAATGTCCAGCCGGCGCTTGATCTCCAGCGTGAGCTTGCTAAGATAGTTGCTGCGAAGGAGCAGGAGTACGAACTCGTTCTTCCTGATGAGGCGATTCTCGCTGAGGTGAAGGAGTGGTGCAATGGCAAGTTTGGCTCAAAGATTCGTGGTAACGTGATGGAGCGTGCTCAGATTCTTGACGATATTAAATATGCAATGCACGATGAAATGGCTTTGAAGCACGGTGAGGGTGAGACCGATACGGAGAAAGTCGAGTGGTATGATGCAAATCTCCGCGATGTTTATGATCAGGCATTTGAGCTTGCTCTCTTTGCAGAAGTAAGGCGTGGAATCGTAGAAGAGGGGATTCGTCCAGATGGTCGTAAACTCGATGAGGTACGCCCGCTTTCTTCACAGGTTGGGATTTTGCCAAGGGCTCATGGTTCATCACTCTTTACGCGTGGCGTGACTCAGGCGATGAATATCGTAACGCTCGCTCCGCTTTCTTACTGCCAAGATGTTGATACGATGGAAGTAACAAACGGCAAGCGTCGCTATATGCATCACTACAATGCTCCTTCCTATACGGTGGGTGAGCCAGGTAGGATGGGTTCTCCTGGGCGTCGCGAGATTGGCCACGGCTACTTGGCTGAGCGTGCACTTATGCCGGTGCTCCCATCTGAGGAAGAGTTCCCATACGCAATTCGCTCCGTGACCGAGATTATGTCTCAGAACGGTTCGACTTCGATGGCGGCGACTTGTTCGTCTTGTATGGCACTCATGGATGCTGGTGTGCCTCTTAAGCGCCCGGTATCTGGTGTAGCGATGGGTCTCATGGTGGATGTGCCAAAGGGCCAGCCAATTGAGGCTTCTGATATTGATAAGGCATATGTACTTACTGATCTGATGGATGCTGAGGATTTCGCTGGTGATATGGATTTCAAGGTAACTGGTACGACTGAGGGTGTGACCGCACTCCAGATGGATATGAAGGTGCATGGTCTTCCTGTCGAGATACTCGAGAAGGCTATCAAACAGAGCCACGAGGGTAGGATGTTTATCTTGAATCATATCCTTGAAGTAATTCCTGGCCCACGTGAAAAGATTTCTGATCTTGCGCCAAGGATTGAAAAGATTCAGATTTCGAAGGATAAAATCGGCGCTGTGATTGGCAAGGGTGGCGAGATGATTAATAAGATTACCTCTGAGACGGGCGCTGAAGTAGATATCAATGACGATGGTCTCGTGACGGTAGCTGGTACGGATGCTGCGAAGATTCAGGCAGCAGTGGACTGGATTAAGTCTCTCACTGAGGAGCCGGAAGTTGGCAAGATTTATAATGGTACTGTCGTGACGATTAAGGACTTCGGTGCGTTTATCAATATTCTTCCTGGTGTAGACGGGATGCTTCATATTTCACAGATTGTGGAAGGTCGCAGATTGAAGAGTGTAGAAGAAGTGCTTCATGTAGGCGACAAGGTCCGCGTAAGGCTCGTTGCTATTGATAATGGCAAGTTGTCTCTCTCGATGATCGGGGTGGATAAATAAAACAAACCTTACTTATTGTCTGAAGTCAAACCGGAGAAATTCGGTTTGATTTTTTGTGGCTATGCTTAGATTCTAGGTAGGGGGTTGAAAATTTTGATGACTTATGCCTATAATTCCGCATAAAAATAAAGAGGAGTTTTATGCAAAATGGAAAACTCCAAACCGCAGTGCTTAGTGATATAAAAGTCATGAGCATAAAAAGACTTTATTCTCGGATCGGGAAAATCGACGATCAAGATATGTTGATTATTAGAGGAGCTTTTACGGAATTGTACTCTTAAAAAAATATTCCCTAATCGTAATTGCGATTAGGGTCGGTCGAGAAAATCTCGAATATGTTTCTATTATATCAGACCTTACTTTTCGCGTCAACTGCTGTAGGCAAAAATTTGAACCAGCAGGCCCGAAGAAACAAAGAGAAATTTGAGGGTGCTGATGACGGTTCTAAAGAGTTGGTTTTGGGGTTGATAAAAATAAACCCCGTTTAGGGGTTTATTTTTAGTGAAAATATTATATAATATAGATAGTTTATGGATAAGATACGAAATTTCTGCATTATTGCGCATATTGACCACGGGAAATCGACGATTGCGGATCGGATGATGGAGCTTTCTGGTACGGTTTCGAAGCGGGAAATGAAGGATCAGCTGCTTGATTCGATGGAGCTGGAGCGCGAAAAGGGGATTACGATTAAGCTGACTCCGGTGACGATGCATTGGAAGGGTTATACCTTGAATTTGATTGATACGCCGGGGCATGTGGACTTTTCGTATGAGGTTTCTCGCAGCTTGCAGGCGGTAGAGGCGGCGGTTTTGGTTGTTGATGCAACGCAAGGTATTCAGGCGCAGACGCTCGCGAATGTATACTTAGCTTTAGAACAGGATCTTAAGATTATTCCGGTGATTAATAAGGTGGATTTACCTGCGGCGGACGTACCAGGAGTGGCGGCGCAGATTATCAATTTGCTCGGATGCTCACGCGATGAGATTATCGAAGCTTCGGGCAAAACTGGATACGGTGTAGACAAAATACTAGACAGAATCGTAGAAGGTCCAGCAGCCACAGCGTGTCCTTCGGACACGCTCCAGGCCGCTCTGGCCAAGTCTTCATGTTCCGCAGAACACGTAGTGGCTACTGGACCTTCTACAAGGGCTCTAATTTTCGATTCATATTTTGATGATTACAGAGGGGTGGTGCTGTATGTGAGGATTTTTGAGGGGGAGATTCCGAAAAATGCGGAGATTTTGATGATGGCGGCAGGGACGAAGGGCTTGGCGCTCGAAGTTGGGGTGCTCACGCCAAAGATGAGTCCACAAGAGAAATTGTCGGCGGGGCAGATTGGGTATATCGTGACGAACCTCAAGACTACGCGCGAGGCGCGCGTGGGTGATACGGTGACGCTGGCGAAGGCGCCAGCTTCTGAAGCTTTGCCGGGTTATAAGCATGTGCTTCCATTTGTGTATGCGGGATTTTTCCCAGTGTCTAATGATCAATATAAGGACTTAAAAGAGGCGATTGAAAAATTGGCACTGTCTGATTCTGCGCTCGCATATGAGCCGGAAAATTCGCCGGTCTTGGGATTTGGACTTCGGATTGGATTTCTTGGGCTTCTTCACATGGATATTATCCGCGAGCGGCTCGAGCGGGAGTTCAATCTTGACCTAATTGTCACGAACCCATCGACAAATTACGAGGTGGTACTGAATAATGGCGAAGTGATTGAAATTAAATCGGCGGCGGATCTTCCGGATATGAGCGAGGTGCTGGAGATTCGGGAGCCTTGGGTGAAGGGCGAGATTATTTTGCCGAAGTCGATGATTGGAAATGTACTGGATTTGATCAATAAAAAACGTGGGCATCAGACGAGCCTGTCCTATATTGAGGATAGAGCAGTGATTGATTTTGAGGCGCCGATGGCGAACCTGCTCACGGATTTTTATGACCAGCTGAAGTCGGCGACGAGCGGGTACGCGTCGTTTAATTATGAGCTTAATGGCTATCGTTCCGAGGACTTGGTACGCGTGGACTTTTTGGTTGGGGGACATAAGATTGATGCGCTGTCTATCATGTGCCACAGAAGTGAGGCGGATGCAATTGGGCGAGAGACGACGAAGAAGCTGAAGGAAGTAATTCCGCGGCAGAATTATGAAGTGGCACTTCAGGCGGCGATTGGGGCGCGGATTATTGCGCGCGAGACGATTGGGGCGTATCGTAAGGATGTGACGGTGAAGATTCATACAGGCGACCGAGATCGGAAGGCGAAGTTGCTCGAAAAACAGAAACGTGGTAAGGCGCGGATGAAGAGATTTGGCAAAATTGATATTCCGTCCGAGGCGTTTACGGTGATGTTGAAGCGGGACTGATTTTCTGCCCCGAAGCGTTTACGGTGATGTTAAAACGCGATTAAAATTAGTCACAAAACCCCCTTGACCATATATATATATATATATATATTACAATATATATTAAGGAAGAGTAATTTCATAAGAGAGGTACAAATCAAAGAACCACCATGGTCATACAACTAAAAAA
>CAMZFK010000016.1 GCA_947306055.1 uncultured Candidatus Saccharibacteria bacterium
GAAACTAGGAAGGTGCCAAATTATGGAAAAACCACTCGAAAGAGTGGTTTTTTCTTTGCTATAATATAGATATGAGTAGAGAAAATGAGCAAACCTTGAAGGTATATGACAAATATGGCCTTGATTATATTAAAAGTGTTTTAATACATAACGAAAAAGACCCCGAAAAGGCAGCAAAGAAGTGTGCAGAAACAGAGGCATTTCTGAAGAAAGGCTTCTTGAGTTTGGCACCTAGGGATAAAATACTTGAGATTGGTTCTGGGAGTGGTGAAAATGCAGAGTATTTACTTAGTCTAAACTATAGAGTGATGGCCAGTGATGTGTCCGAGCAATTCCGAGAGGTAATCTCTAAAAAGAATCTAAAATGCCGCAAGCTTAATATCCTTACAGATGAGATTGATAGTCTGTTTGATGGCGTACTAGCGTGGCGTGTGTTCGTACACTTTACTCCAGAAGATCTTGAAGTGGCAGCAAAGAAGATTTTTGACGCATTAAGGCTTGGTGGTAGGTTTGTTTGTAATATTATTAATAAAGAAGCATACAGCGTTGATTCGGAGTGGCAGGATTTTGATAATGAATATCATTTGGGGGAGGAGAGGTTTTTTCAATATTATTCAAAAGAGCAAGCAGAAAAGATTTTTACGGATGCTGGTTTTGAAATTATGGAGTTTTCTTATGCTGGAGAGAATAATAAATGGATGTTATTTGTGCTCGAAAAGCCAACTGGGGTGAGAAAAGAGGTGATAAAATATGCCGAGGCGGAGATTTTGCCTAAATATGAAAAGATGCTTGGCCATACGGCGGGGCATATCGCGCAGGTAATTAGCAGAAGTTTCACGATTTTGATTAATTTGAAGGAAAAAGTCGATGTAAGTATGGTCTATATGACGGCGGCCTACCATGACCTCGGTAGATTGGTTGACGATGATACTCATCATATAGAATCTGCAAAGATGATGCGGGCAGATGATGGGTTAAAAAAGCTTTTTTCGGATGAACAGATTGAAATAATGGCTGAGGCGGTAGAGGATCACAGGGCTTCTTCAAAGGGCGATCCGAGAAATATCTACGGGAAGATTGTGTCTTCGGCGGATAGGGATGTGGACGTAGATGAGATGCTCTGCCGGGCCTATGATTATACAAAAATACTTAATCCAGATTTTGATGATGATGCTGTAATTGAGGAAGCCAGAGTGCATCTTCGCGAAAAATACACACCAGATGGCTACGGGGCAAAGAAAGTTTATTACCCTACAGAGGATACGATTGAATGCTTCAAAACGATCGAGAAATTAACTCGTGATCCATTAGAGTATCGTGTAATGATGAGAGAGATAAACAAAAAACGATATAGTCTTAGTTAGAGATACTGAAGGATAATTTTTTCAGTATTGAGCGAACCCGATAAAAATAATACTTTCACAGGTCGAGTACGAAACTGAAATTTCGGCGCAGACCTGCCTGAAAGTATTATTTTTTATCGGACGTGAGCGAACCACTGAAGAAATTATTCTTCAGTTTCTTCTTCTAGTGCGGAGAGGAGGGAATCCTCAACGTTTTGTTTTTTCTTCTTTGGGGTGGCTTTTGAAAGCTCGATGTCAATATCGTAGCCAGTGAGCTTGGAAGCTAGGCGGACATTTTGACCTTGCTTACCGATAGCAATGGATTGTTGATCTTCGGATACGAGAACCTTAGCTTTCTTGTCGCTGATTTCTACCTTGATAATTTCGGCAGGAGAAAGAGCCTCACGGATATATTCAGAAGCATTGTCGCTCCAGGTGACGATATCGATTTTTTCACGTTCGCCGATTTCGTTCATGACGGCCTGGACGCGGATACCACGACCACCGACGAAGGTGCCGACAGGGTCAACGCCTGGGATGGTGCTAGTTACGGCAATTTTGGTGCGGCGGCCAGCTTCGCGGGCGATACCTTTGATTTCGACGGTGCCATTATCTAGTTCTGGGACTTCTTGACGGAAAAGATATTCGACAAATTCAGCACAACCACGAGAAAGGATAAGTTGAGCACCTTTTTCGCTGCGCTCGATGTTTTTGATATAAACTTTGATGCGGCTACCGACGGTATAATATTCGCCATCGATTTGCTCGCTCTTAGGCATGATGCCGTTAGCGCGGCCGAGGTCAATGCGGACAATTTTTGGCTCGACACGAGAAACGGTACCGGTCACTACGGAGCCGATTTTATCTTCATATTCTGAAAGAACTGCGTCATTTTCGGCATCACGAAGGCGCTGAATCACGACTTGTTTAGCGGTCATAGCGGCGACGCGGCCAAAATCTTTAACTGTGAATTTTTCTTCAATAATATCGCCGATTTTAGCGTCTTTCCCAGCCTCTTTTAGAGGTATTTCGGTCGATGGGTTGTAGGCGATTTCGTCTTCGATGACTTCGCGGGCTACATACACATCAGCTTCACCAGTCTTGGTATTAAGTGTAGCACGAACATTCATTTCGCGATCGCCGTTATCTTTGCGCCAAGCGGCGGCGATTGCTTGTTCGATTACTCCGAGAACGACTTCTTTTGGGAGACCTTTTTCTTCAGCGATGATGTCTACCATTGCGGACATTTGTTTCAAGTCTAGATTTTCCATTTTACTCCTTACTATGCAACGGGTCCTGCCGCGCCTTATCCCTCCCACGGCTCCTCTCGCAGCTTCGCTGCTGCGAGTTCCGTGGGAGCCCTTCCAGGCGCGTCACCCGTTGGGCTTATTATTAATAAAACCGCCTCTTTCGAGCCGGTCAATACTGTATATATTAATTATAGCAAATGGGTTGAAAAAATGCAATAGATTTGGTATAATAGAGGTAACGAATTTACTTGTAATAAAAAGGAAACTTAATGAATATAAATGAAGAAGAGCGTCGTGCGCGACTCTTAAAATCACGGGCGGAAAGGTTGCCCGATATAAAGAAACAGTTCGAGGAAGCGCAGAAACGTAATTTTAATTCGAATTTTCAACCTGGTGGCAAAGATGCTACGCTTGTCAAAAAAACAGCTAAAAAGGCAACAAAAAAGGCTACCAGTAAGACTGCGAGTTCAGCTAAAAGTAAGGCTAAGGTTGAGGCTGAGAAGCGCAAGGTGAATTTATCGGTATCGACTAAAAAAGGCGATATGGTGCATCACCAGAGAATGCTCTCGCAGGATGTGAATGCGCAAGCGACGCAACACATTATCGGCATACCGGTAAATAAGTCTCGTTATAATGGTTATAATGGTGAGCAGATTACGAATGCCAAGCTTAAGACGATGCGCCCAGAGACCGATTCAGTGCGAATTATTCCGATTGGTGGTGTAGGTGAATTTGGTATCGGTAAGAATATGACTATTATCGAGTATGGTACAGAAATGTTGGTCGTGGATATGGGTGTATTGTTTGCTGGAGATGATTATCCTGGCGTAAATTATCTAATTCCAGATATTAAATACCTTGAAGATAATCGCGACAAAGTTAAGGCAATTTGTTTTACACATGCACATCTTGATCATATTGGTGCTTGTAGACACCTGCTTCCAAAGTTTAATCCTTTAACACCGATTTATGGGACGGATTTTACTCTCGGGATGATTAAGAAGCAAATGTCTGAGCTTGAGGATGTTCCGGAGTTAAATTATAATACAGTCGATCCGTTTAAACATGAGAAGATCCAGGTTTCTGAGCACCTCTCGGTGGAATTTATCCATACCCTACATTCTATCCCTGGTAATACGGCAATTGTGGTGCGTACCCCAAATGGCGTAATTTATATGTCTGGTGACTGGCGACATGAGAATAATCCGATGGGCGTGCAGACCGATTATGAAAGAATGGATGAGATAGTGGCAAAAGAAGGGATTGCCCTGATGCTAAATGAAGCGACAAATATCGATTCGCCTGGTAGACACCCACATTCCGAATATGATGTAGGTGAAAATCTCGGACGCGTGATGGATCATTATGCGGGCGGAAGGATTATTATTTCTTGTTTCTCGTCGCAGATTTCTAGGATTGAGCTTATTTTGAAAGAAGCGGCAGCACGAGGTCGCAAAGTGGCATTTTCGGGCTTCTCGATGATAAACAACGTAGAAGTGGCACTTCGGGCTAAATCTATCAAAGTACCAAAAGATACGATTATCAAGATGGAAGACACTTTGAAGTTACCAGATGATAGAGTATGCATCGTGTGTACTGGTTCGCAGGGCGAGTTAAATGCTGTACTTAATCGCATGGTGACGGGTGCGCATAAATATATCAAGATTAAATCTACGGATACGGTCGTATTTTCATCAAACCCGATTCCTGGCAATGAGCCACATGTCGTTTCGACGGTAGATGGGCTGCTTCGCGAAGGTGCGCAAGTGATTCAGAATGGTAAAACGCATCTCACGAATATTGGTCCGCTACACCTTTCTGGGCATGCGTACTATGAAGACCATGTAGATTTCGTGACGAGGCTTCAGCCGACGAATTATATGCCATATCATGGTGAGTTTTACATGCTTGAGCATAGTGCGGAAATGGCGGAAAATGTAATCGGGATTCCGCGCGAAAGGATTATCGTGGCGGATGATGGTGATATTGTGGAGTTGACGAAGGATAAGAAGATCAAAAAATGCGGTAGGATTCACGTCGGAAATAAGCTTTATGATGACGCCGATCAGCCGGTTCATGAAGCAGTGGTAAAAGATAGGATTCATATTTCGCGTGAAGGGATTTTTGTAATTGTTTTAACGCTAAACAAGAAGACTGGTCATCTCATGAAAACGCCGGACATCGTGTCGAGAGCATTTATCTATCTTGATAATTCAGAGGAGTTGATTGGCAAAATCCGTCATTATCTGCGCCAGAAGACTGATAAGTCAATTTCTACCGACCCAGAAATGAAGGTTTTAAAGGAAGAAATCAAAGAAGATATTACGCATATTTTGTTTGATGCGACTGGACATACGCCGATTGTAATACCAGTAATAAATAAGGTGTAGTTTATGTGTGAAAAATTTGATGTAATTATCGTCGGAGCAGGAATTGCGGGGATGACGGCGGCGATTTATTTAGGAAGAGCAAATAAATCGGTGCTAATTTTGGAGAATAAAATATCCGGTGGACAAATAGTAAATAGCTTAAAGGTTGAGAATTGGCCTGGAGAATCAGAGATTTCGGGGGCAGATTTGTCTAAAAAAATATATCACCAGATGAATAATCTTGGTGTAAAAATTGAGTACGAAAACGTAAATTCTATATCAAAACAGATAGTTGATGGCATAAAAAGTGAGTTTTTGGTGAAAACTGATGAAAATATTTATTCATCTAGTGAGATAATTTTGGCCGTTGGAACGGAGCCTAGAAAAATGAGCGAAAAACAGGAAAAAGATGCAGGAAAAAGGCCGATTTCGTATTGCGCAACTTGTGATGGCCCGCTCTATAAAGGTAAAAATGTGGTAGTAGTTGGAAGTGGAAATACCGCAAAACATGAAATTAACTATCTTAGTGGTATCGCTTCGAAAGTTTACCATATTCATCATGACGATCCGATACCGAAGGACGCGGATGCGGTGTTTGTCGCGATTGGTAGGGTACCTAGTACGGATTTCCTAAAGGGGTTTGTGGAGCTTGATACTGAGGGGTATATCGTGGCGGGAGAAGATTGTAGGACTTCTGTAGACGGCGTCTATGCCGTGGGGGATTGTAGAACCAAGAGTGTGCGACAATTAGTGACGGCTGCGGCGGATGGGGCGGTGGCAGCCGGCCAAGCGATACAAAATTTGAAATAATGTGATATAATAATAGCGTGCCCAGATGGCGGAACTGGTATACGCGTTCGACTTAAAATCGAATGGGGAAACTCGTGCGGGTTCGATTCCCGCTCTGGGCACCAAAAGCGAGCAAAAAGGCTCGTTTTTTATTTAAAGCACTTGCTTTTTCTATAATAGTTATGGTATAATGCGAGCATGAAGAAGGTCAAAAACACACTATCAGCATTATTAATAGCTACTAGTGGTATGGCGATGACTGCCTGCGCTAGTGCGCTTACTTATCAAAACGAAGTAGATGTACAATTTACTTTTAATCCTACACTTAGAGTATCTTTGTCGAGTACCGACTTGGTGATTCCTGACCTTACACCTGGCAACTCGAAGAATAGTAATGCGATAAATGTGACGATTGATACGAATAATGCTTTAGGGTATCAGCTTTCTGCGACCGTCGGGGATGAGAATCATAATTCTCGGAACCTCGTACATACGAATGGTTCTTCGGTCTTCTCGAGTATTGATGCTGGTTCGAGTTTGACTGCACTTTCTTCTGATAGTACTTGGGGTTATTCTAAGGATGCTGGCGAGCATTATTCCGGTTTGCCACTATTTAGTGACACTGATAATGTCGAAATCTTGGCTTCTTCGGAAGGCGCCGTCGAAAATGACGTCACGAGCTTTCTGATCGGTGCGAGAGCGGCCTATTCGCAGGTCTTAGGTACGTATTCGAACGTGATCACCTTTACTGCCGTTACCAAGATTAATACCGATCCAGAGAACCCTACACTCCAGACTATTACAGAATCTCAGCTGTCTAGACTTTTGCCAAGTGCTGGTAGCGTAATAGAGCTTGAGGATGAACGTGATGGTCAGACATACCGCGTAGGCAAGCTTGCTGATGGTGAGTATTGGTTCTTGGATAATTTGCAGTTTGGGAATGATGGAAGTAATCCGTTAATTTTCGATTGTTATGATACGAATTGTGGAGAATCAGAGATTAAAAGTATGTATATGGAACATGAGTTTATGTTTTCAGAACCGTTTTGGGATTTATATTGGGGCGATGTTGATTTGACTTATTATAGCACTGATAGTGATGAAGAAATAATTTTGGGTAAGGAAGGGATTCACTATAATTTCTGTGCAGCTACGGCGGGTACGTATTGCTATGATGAGTATTATGATATGGGGGGTGGAGTTGGCGGAATTGATCCGGCAGAATGTTATCCAGGGAGTGAATATTGGATAGAAGATCCAGAGACGGGCGAGGGTTGGTGCACTGATTTTGGTGGCGGTGATCCTGGTGGAGAAGGACTAGGGGAGGTCACCTATGGAGATGCAACTTACGATATTTGTCCGGCGGGTTGGCGTTTGCCTACCTACTACGAACTTAGCGCATTAAATGAGGCTTATGATAGTAACGATAGTTTTGCTTTAGCTACCAAGATGGAACCGATTGGGGATGGCACTTGGCAAACTTGGACATCTACGACTCTGGATAGTAATATGGTGTATATCAATGGTCGAGGAGAATCTTTATACCGTTCTGATGGGCTGCCTATTCGTTGTAAGCGCGCAGTAGAGATATAATATATAAACATGAATATATTATATTGCGGTGATGCTGGGACTAAAGATGGCATCTTAATATCGGTCCTGTCGATTTTGAAATACAATAAGGTGCCACTTAGTATCTATATCCTGACGATTAACTACAGAGATACGAAGGGGTTTACTGATAAATCGGCGGAATTCTTGGATAGATTAGTTAAGCAGACTAACCCAGGAAGTTTTGTAAAGAAAATCGACGCGACGAATGTATTTATAAGAGATCTACCAGAAAAGAATATGGGGACATATTTTACGCCATGCTCAATGCTGAGACTCTATATCAACAAAGTGCCAGAGATCAGTGAGCTGGATAGAATATTGTATCTTGATTATGATGTAGTGTGCAGAGGGGATCTAGGAGAATTTTATAATATGTATCTTGATGGTATAGAAGCGGCTGGCGTCCTAGACATATATGGCAAGAATTTTTATCACTACCATGGAATTTTCAACTTTGATTACATGAATTCTGGGGTGATGCTATTTAATATGGCAGAATGTAAAAAAACCGGCATGTTTGATAAGGCGGTGCAACTTTGCAAAAAGCGCTGGATGATGCTTGCTGACCAGGCGGCGCTAAACAAGGCTATCAAGAAGCGGAGATTGGTGCCGCGAAGATTTAATGAGCAAGGGGAGAGGCCGAGGGTGGATACGGTGCTACACCATTTTAGTAATAATTTTAAGTTCTGGCCATATTTTAGGGTGCAGAAAGTGAAACCTTTCGAAATAGAAAAGGTGCATAAAATTTTAAAAATTACCGAATATGATGATATACTTAGTGAGTATAGCAATTTAAAGGATAATTTGTAATGGCAAAAGCAGAGTTATTCCAAAAAGATGTCCCAGAAAAAGAGCGAGTATTTTACTACGCTTCAGAAGAGGATGATCCTATCAAGACCGATGAGCAAGAGGCTAAAATCGAGGTAGGATTGCCGGAAGGGTATCAATTTATTCCGCGAAATATATTCAAGAGGATGCTTGCTTCGGTGATGTATCGAGCTTTTAAGGTTTTTGGGCAATATTACGAACGCGGATATTGGCAGGCGAAATTTTATGGACGAGACAAGCTAAAAAAAGCGCGTGGTAAAGGATATGTGATCTACGCTAACCACACGAATCCTTTTCATGATGTATTTGGTCCAGCAATTGCGGCGGATAGGCGGATTTTTACGATAATTAATCCAGTGAATCTATTGGTGCCAGGCATTGGCAAGATGTTGCCGCTACTTGGAGCTATGCCGTTAGGTAAAACTAAAGAAGAAAAAGCTGCTTTTAACGACGCTATAGATAAGCGACTGAAGCAGAAAAAGTGTCTAGTGATTTATCCGGAAGCGCATGTGTGGCCGTATTATACTGGTATTAAGAAGTTCCCAGCAGGGGATAGATCATTCAAGTATCCTGTGCGAAATAATTTACCAGTATTCACTATGACTACTACGTATCATAGGCGCAAAAATAACAAACGCGGTGATTTGCCAAGAATGGACATTTACATAGATGGGCCATTTTGGCCAGATAAGAATTTGTCCGAAGATGAAAATCGTGCGAAATTAGCAAAGGAAGCCTACGAAAGTATGGTAAAATATAGTGGTAATAACACTTACGAATATTTTAAATATATAAAGAAAAAATAGATGAGTATTTTTAGTACTGGTGTTAATCCGTTTAGGAAGACTAAGGTCGTGCCGGTTTTTTATACTATTTCTGATGACTATGCGAAATATGCAGCCGTGTCGATTAACTCTTTGATGAAACACGCTGATCCTAGGAGGTATTACCGCGTAATTATTATGTATGACAAACTTAGTCTTAGCAATCGTTGGCGACTTCGCAATATGGTGACGCATAACTGCGCTATTGAGTTCCATAAGATGAAATTCAATTTGTATATGCAGATTATTATGCGGTATTGTGCGACTAAGACGGGACGAGGTGATTTCTACTCTATGGCGGTATATTATTATCGAGCATTTATCCCACGGCTCTTTTCGCAGTACGACAAGGCAATCTATATAGATAGTGATACTATATTGCTGGGTGACATAGGTGAGCTTTATGATATTGATTTAGGCGATAAGGTTATTTCGGCAATGCCAGACTTAAAGGTGGCGGAGATAAAGATCTTTAAGGATTATGTCGAAAAAGCTTTGGGTATACCGTATAAAGAATACGTGAATTCCGGTGTGATTTTGATGGATTTGAAGAAACTGCGTAAATTGCATTATATCTCGCGCATGACTGATATGATGAAAGAGTATGACGATGTGAGTTTAGTGGCGCCGGACCAAGATTACATGAATTTGATTTTGCAAGGTAAGATTAAATTCTTGGACAAAAATTGGAATTTGCCACCGCAGAAAGATTTAACTATTGATGCAAAATTGATACATTTTAATCTTGGCAAGAAACCTTGGTTTTATGACGACGTGGATTGTAGTGATTTGTTTTGGAAAGCTGCACGAGGGACGGGCTTTTATGGCGATTTGATGCGTGGAAAAGAAAAATATTCGATTGACGACATGAAGCTCGAAGAAGCAAAGATTGCAGCGCTTCTAAAGAAGGGCGAAGAGCTTAGCAAAACAAAAAAGCCGATTATAGAATTCAAAGAAAAATAGTGTGGTATAATAGATACACATGGTGCTTTGGCGGAGTGGTTACGCAGCGGTCTGCAAAACCGCGTACACCGGTTC
>CAMZFK010000017.1 GCA_947306055.1 uncultured Candidatus Saccharibacteria bacterium
ATTTGGGAAAGTAAGATTAAAAAATGAAAGTCGATATTAAAAGAGTTAAAATTAGCGTAACGGTACCAAGTAGTGATGCTGCTGTAGTAAGAGATGCTGTATGCGAAGCCGGCGCTGGCGTAATTGGCAACTATGACTTTTGTTCCAATTCGTGTAAGGTGATAGGAACCTTTAGACCAAACAAAAAAGCAAATCCGTATATTGGGGAAACGGATAAATTAGAATATGTTGATGAAGAAAAACTGGAAGTTGTTTGTGATATAGAGAAAGTTAAAAATGTTGTTTCTGTGCTAAGAAAAGTACATCCTTACGAAGAGCCGGCAATCGATATTATTCCGCTTTTGGAAATATAAAAGATTATTTAATAATAACACCAACTCCATCGGGGATGATGGTGATTTTGCTATTTTTGCCAAGTTGCCTGATTGCTGCTTCGGCTGCGACGTCGATATTTGGTGCCCAAGCGAAATGCATCGCTTCGAGAATTTTGCGATTTTTTGCGTCGGTAACAAAAATGCATTGTGCTTTTTGCATGATGCGTGCGAGAATTTGTGCTTCCCATTGATCTGGAGTTGTTTCGGAAGGCGGAGTGCTCTCTATGTCTCTTGTGACTTCTGCTGGCGATTTGCGATTGGCAAACCAATGAAAGAAAGAGTCTCCTCCGGTGCCGTCGCTAATTTCTGCACACATAATGATGATGCCACCTTCTTTGACGCAAGCTTCTGCTGCGGTCATGCCCTTTACGCATTGGTAGATATTTTGGTCGAGTGGATATCCGCCGTTACTAGTGATGACGATGTCTGATTTTATGGCTGGGACCTCGCAGAGCTGGCGGGAGAGGGCACACCCTTTTTCGTGTGCTGATTTCATATCTCCTGCAAAAGCGGCAATAATGCGTTTGTCGTGGTCGAGTAAAACATTAAGAATAAAGGCGAGTCCGGCGGTTTTGGCTGCAAAAAGCATATCGCTATGGATTGGGTTTTCCGCTATTTTACCAGTTCGAGAGTTTGATGAAGCAATGAATTTGGCATTGTGATTCCAGAGGACGGTTTTCTCTCCTGCGCAACCTGGCATTACGGCTTTTCTGCCGCCAGAGAAGCCAGCGAAAAAGTGTGGTTCGACAAACCCTTCGCAACGACTAGGTCGGCTTCCTTGATTAGCTTATTTAGCCACAATTCGCCTCCAGATGGCAACTCGCCGAAGTAGGTTAAATCTTTCGGGTTCCTAGCGTCATGGATAATTATTTTTTCGTGGTCGACGATTTCGTCTCCGAATTTTGACCGGAGTTCGGATTCGGTGGTTGCACGGTGAAGCCCCGTAGCGATTAAAATTACGATTTCGGCGTTTGGGTTTTTTGATCGGATTTCCGAAAGTAATAGTGGCATAGTGATTTTGCTCGGGACGGGGCGAGTATGGTCGCTTGTAATTAAGACGATCTTTTGCTTATCCTCAGCTAGTTTGGATAGTCGGGCTGAATCGATAGGGTTTTCTAGAGCTTTTTGGACGATTTCGCTTTCGCTGATCTTGTTATTTTCGAATTGTTTGGGTTGGAGAATTGTGGCGTTTCCGTCATTTTGAAAAGGTTGATAACTTTTGCCATAGGGTATATTGATCATTTTTCCTCCGTAAAACAAGCTTCTAGGCAGCCTATAAAACTTGGCTAGCAGTTTAAGCTATGATTATTATAACATAAGTTTTTAGGTAAAAAATAAAAGCCCGCTAGATATACTAGCAGGCTTTTTGTCAAAGTAATTGTTTTTTGTGGCGTTTGTACGCCTCGGAGAGATACCAACCCGGCGTGCGGTTGAGCTCTTCCAAAAACAACATGTCGCCCATCATTTGAGCCATCAGGGAGTTGCAAGTGTAGGCAAAGAAGTAATACTTCGTGCCAGATTGCGCGGTTGCACACAGCAAATCGCCCGTCACCTTAAACTCGCGTGGGCCGTCTTTGACGGTTACGCCGACCAGATTGTCTCTGGCAGCTCTCTCGATCGTGAGGAGTTTTGAGGTTAGGACTTCGTCTCCGTCCTTGAAGGAATCATGTCCAGAGATTTTCCCCCCGATATAGCATTCCCCCTCAATGCGGAGTTTCGACTTGTTTTTATTAGTCAAGAACTCCATGAAATCCTTCATGACGAGATGGCGGTTTTCTCCGCCGTTATTTCCCATAAATTTTTTCGGGAAATACAGCTCCCAATTGTCGATTTTGATTAAAGTCTTCGGGGTTTTCCCGAAGAAATCGAGTATTCTTGCGATAAACTCTATCATAATGTTCACCTCCCTAAGAAAAGACAACGGACCTCAGACGACGATACGACTTTTAAGGTCCAATAAAAAACAGTATATATCTTAATTATAGCATAAAATCTCTTGGAAGTCAACGCTAAGGTATTTACTTTTTGTTAAAAAAGTATTATAATAATGTAAAGATTAATTTTTAGGATGGATGATGAAGATAATTAGAAAAAACAGTGTTGTAATAGCAGCGTTTTTGCTGATTTTTTCAATGGTTACGACTATTGGGGCGACAGGGGCGGTTTATGCTGAAGGTGTCAATACTGGTGGGAATTCTACTGGGTATGATGGGGTGAATGATAATGGAGAGGCTGGCGAGGATTCGAGCGAGACTAATTACGAAGATGGTGAGGGAAATGGTGCTTGGAACGGAGAAATTGTAGATGGCGGAGAGAAGGCGACCGTAGTAAAAGAGGAGCCGAAGCCGGTAAAGGTCACCGTAGTAAAAAAGGTAGTCCAAGAGAAGAAAACAACACCAGAGGAAGAAGTGGTTCCAGAAAAAGAGCCTGAGCAGAAAGAAAATTTAGAGGCTTCTATTGATGCAGATAAAGTTGATGGAAATAAAGAGGTGAATCTTGATAATGAAGTAGTCGATGATGCTTCTGCAAAAACAAGCGGTGACAACACTGTAGGAATGGATGATAATTTTAAGATTGCAGCGATGCTATTTATTTCGATATCTTTGGTGGTGTGTTTTGCTTTTGTGAGGATGTCGAACAAGAGGGTTACGGCAAGGTCTAATGTACCAGCGGTGAAGAAATCAAATCGCAAATCATCCAAGGCGAAAGCTGTGGCAACAAGCCGCCGTTCTGCATCGACGAAGTCTAAGGCTTCTAAGGCAGTCAAATCTACGCGGAAAAATACTAAAAAATAGTGCTATAATCTCTGTATGAGATTGAAGGTGCGAAGAGCTGTGGCTATGGTGGTGGCTTTTTCTTTTGTCGCAACTTGGCTAATCATAAATCCGGAGAGCTACGAGCAGATCTTTACAAGAATAGAGAATACTGGAGAGGAATTTGGGGCGAGTGATGATGCGAATTTTGGCATTGATGGGACTCCACTTGCCATAGATGTCTTGGAACGCTTGGAAGTCAAAGGCCGGGCGCCGAAAACTGGGTATTCCAGAGAGGAATTTTATAATGGTTGGCCGACGGTGGATGGGTGCTCTTTGAGACAGAGAATTATAAAACGAGAATTTGGTGATAGTGCGGTGCTTGATGGATGTAATGTGATAGCTGGGGAATTTGACGAGCCTTATACTGGGGAGTATAGGGTATTTGAGGATAAAAAAGAGATTTCTAAAATACAAATTGATCATGTGGTGGCACTATCTGATGCGTGGCAAAAAGGTGCACAATATTTGCCCCGTGAGACTAGATATGAAATCGCGACGGATCCGCTTAATCTATTAGCCGTGGATGGTCCAGCGAATGAGCAAAAATCCGATAGTGACGCTGCGACTTGGTTGCCGTCTAACAAGAAGTTCAGGTGTCAATATGTAGCTAGGCAAGTTTCGGTAAAATATAAATATGCGCTTTGGGTAACTGAGGCCGAAAAGGAAGCGATATCGAGAGTTCTTGGTGGTTGTCCGAACGAGCCGGCTGTGGGCATAAAATTAGACCGCTAAGGCGGTCTAATTTGGAGTGTGGATGAATTTGTTTTTATCTTGCTGATTTTTTGGATTTGACTACGATAACAATCTTGATAATGATGGCGGCTAGGATGATAGCGACAATTATGAGCAGCCAGATTGGGCAGACGATTACTAATTTAGAGATATGAGTGGTCACTCCCTCGAAGTCTGCGACGTAATCTACATTAAATGCGCCGATTACCGGGGTCCCTTCCCAGGTAATTTTGTTGTAATAGGCACGACCAGGCAAGATATCGTGTGAAACAGGGATTTCTTCGGCGGTATCTGTGATAGTCGTGGAGTTATAAATTTCTTCATCAGAGAAGAGAGGTGTGACTTTCAGGGTGTAAATTGCGAGTCCGTGGACATTGCCGGTGTTTTTGATGGTGGATTCACCGTAGATTTTGTTCCCAAGAACGAAGCTTGGAACATTTGCGCCGAGTACTTCGCCTTGTCTTAAGGTGTAGCCGGTGACTTCAGCGAAGACGGTGTGAGCGATGGCTGTACGCTCGAGGATGGCGGATCCCATCTCTGCATTTGTAGGATTTGCAGACGAGACGACGATTGCGGCGTATTGACCACCAGCTGCAGCGTCTTTAGGGACATTGATAGTAAAGTAGATTTTGTTTTCTTGGTTTGGCTTCAATGTGCCTGTAAGGTCTGAGTCGATGGTAATCCAACTGACGATCTCATCGTAACCATTTCCTTCGGTGAAGATATTGTTGTAATTTTCGTCTACGAAGAATGGCTTAACTTCGACTTGATAGTCAAAATTGTTGGTGTTGCTTGCTGGGTTGAAAATCGTAAATGAGCTTTGATACGACTCGCCTGGATTCAAAATGACTTTTTCTTTCATCGGTGTCATAGAGAATCCGAGTGCGCCAGATGCTGCAGAGACAGGACTTGACAAGAATATCCCTGGCAAGAATGATAATGCAAGATATAATGCACATAAGATTAATTTGATACGGTTTGTTAGTTTTTTCATTCACCTCCTTTATTGATATATTGTCTATTATACCAAACTTTTTTTGAAAAAGCACAAAAAAATCCCCCCTTAAAGGGGGGATTTTTAAGGCTAATTAGTTCTCAGCAAGCGTGTAAGTTGCATAGCCAGTGTAGGTACCAGCAGCCTGATTGTCGTCAGTAGCAACAGAGTACCAAACAGTAGCATATTGGTCTGCATTAGCAGCAGTTACGTTGATGAGGTTACCGTTGTTAGCGATGATCGAAGTGATACCACTCTTCTCACCTTTAGCAGCGTTCCAGCCAGCTGTACCAGCAGCTAATTCAGAGCCACTGTAAGGGATGGTGTTAGCACCAGATACTAAGTCAGTGAAAGCAGCAGTAACGGTAATGTCTTTGCCGTCTACGCCGAAGTTACAGGTTGCCTTGAATTCGCTATGAGCAAAGCTGTTGTTGATTGCGTCAGCAAGCAAGGTGGTGCTGTAGTTGCCTTCACCATCCGTACGAGAGAAAGAACACTCATCAGTTACGGTGACGTTGATTTGATCGACAACGTCTGAAGCAGCGAAGGTGCTTACTACTGGCATAGCAGCTAAAACGATAGAAGCTGCACCAGCAACGATAGATTTTTTCATTTTTATTTCTCCTTTCCACACAGTGGAATTATTTTGTTGTTTTTGTGTTAAACGTGTATTACCTTTAACTATCCTTAATATACACTAGCATTTTATAAATGTCAATAGTTTTTTTAGAAATTTTTTAAAGTTTTTTTGTGGGAGTGAATTTTAAAGATAATCCACCCAGTAAATGCTACGATTACAAAGATAATAATAAACAGTAGCCAAATAGGGCAAATAATGACGACTTTATTTATGGAGGTAGTAATACCTTCGAATTCTACAGTATATAATATATTGAAAATTCCAAATATTGGAGTGTTGCCCCACTTGATTTCGTGATATAGAGTGCGGTTTGGCAAAATTAATTTTGTTTCAGGGTTTTCTTCGTTGGTGTAGATTTTTTCGCTTGAGAATATCGGGGAAATTTGTAGAGTATATTTAGCTTCACCGTGGACGTTTCCGGTATTGGTGATAAGAGAAGTGCCAGTGACATCGCTGGAGAAGATAAAGCTCGGTAGAGCGACATCGGTAATTTTGCCGTCATGGATTGTGGCGCCATTGATTTCGGCGTATATAGTATATGCTATCGCGACGGATTCCTGGATGTTTACGCCACCGATGGCGTTATCTGCAGATGTATCGGAACCTACGGTAATAACTGCGTATTGCCCGCCGGCTGGAGCATCTTCTGGGACATTGATGGTGAAAGAGATCTTTTTATGCTCTCCTGGTTTTAGTGTGCCAGTAATATCAGAGTCGATGGAAATCCAGCCGAACATTTGCCCATGTCCGTCGATATTTTCGAAGATGGCATTGTTGTCTTCATCTCTGTAGTAGCTTTGAGTATATATTTTATAATTAAAGTCCGAGGCTAGCTGTGGCGAAGTATTGATGGAAAAATTACTGCTATAAGAGTCACCTGGGTTTAAGATGATTTTTTCGTACATCGGTGACATGGTGAAGCTTGTGGTTGTGCTTGCGCTTGCGGGACTCGTGCCGATAATGAAGGTTAGTATAATATATATAATGCCAGCGAACACCTTGAAAGCTTTTTGCATCGTAGGCGTTTAATCCTTCTTAACAAGACAGTTAAGCCCGAGGCTGGTGTAATTGTCGAGTATTTCTTGCTCAGTGTAATCTGGATAGTATGTACTTAATAATAGGTATTTTATGGAATTAAGTGTAAGGTCTTTGGCTTCTGCGTAAAAACGAACCTCTAGTCGATCATTGAATTTGTTTAGATGTGGATTGATCGTATTGACGTCGAAATTTCCTTGTCCGGACTGGAGGTTGATATTTGCACGATTTTTAACTTCGCTTGAGTTAATTTTGGATGCATTATCAAGATAGATTGAGTAGGAGAAGGAAATTGTAGATAAAATATTATTAGAGAAAGTAGCAATGACGCGAGTGGTAGTTTTGTCGGCACCATTCGTATCGAGGATATCATGAGGCGTATTCGTCCCTTCGCAGGTTACAGAATCATAGGACTCTGCACTTGGAAAACTCCCAGAGACGCTTGTTTCTCCATGTAGGAAGAACCAGATTACCAACACAAAAGCTATGCCGGTCAGAATAGTGCCAGCTACAACGGCCCAATTGATGCCGTGCTTTTTGTGTTTTACCTCCGAACTCTCCATTTATATCCTCCTTGTACTATATATTATAGCATGATAATACGAAAAATGAGAATCTTTGATGGAGTTTTTATACACAAGTGAAGAATTACGAGCTAAACTCGAGAATATTTATAGATGGAGCGAAAGCGTTGATTAAATTCCGGATACTAGGGTATAGGTGGCTTTACCAGTGTAAGTACCAGAACCTTGGTCGCTTGCTGCCCCTACAGAATAACGTACGACGGCAGATGCACCGCCATTAGCGGAGCTAGCACTTAGAATTGTGTCGCCATTAGAGAGATTGACTGCAATATTATTTGTTGCACCGAGTTTTGTTTGCCATGTACTAGCTGTGCCGTTTGGATCGGCCGCAGAATATACTATGGATTCGTTTTCATTAGTGGTATTTAGAAGATCTGAAAATTGGGCGGTAACAGTATATGTATCTGGTGTATTGCAGGTAACCGTGAAGGTGCTAGATGCAAAATTTAATGCATATGAGCCTGGGTGCAAGGTGACTCCATAATCTCCATCACCAACTGTTCGCTCAAATTCACAGGAATCAGTTAGGTTGATAGTGAGAGTGTCTGTCGTCATCGACGCCTCAGCAAAAGATGATAAAACCGGTACTGCTGCTAGCGCAACCGAAGCTAAGCCAGCTACAAAAACCTTTTTCATGTTTGCTCCTTGTTTATGTGTATATTTACAGACTATTGGCTTGTGTATTTTTTTTGTGTATGACCTTTAATCTAATTTAAGTTTATATCAGTAAAAAATAAATGTCAATAGTTTTTATGCTTTTTATATTAAAAAAGTGAAAAAAAGTAGAAAAAAGGTATTGACTTAGAAAAAATAGTGCGCTATAATAGGTGAAGTTAAAGCAAGTCGCCGTTTGCGACCTCTACAAAAAGTTAAGGAAAGCGAGGGATATATATGAGGTTGCTTCCAAAGCGGCTTCGAGTATTCTTGAAGACTCTCCGATTAACAATTTGATATTAACGATGAAAAGATTTTAATTGACGGCGAGCGATTGATTTTCATATTGAACATCGATTGCTAGTTATGTCAATGCATAAAAAGGTAATTAAGGGCACTGATAGTGGATGCCTTGACAATCAATACCGATGAAGGCCGTAGGAGTCTGCGATAAGCCTCGGGGATCTGACAACGAGAATTGATCCGGGGATTGCCGA
>CAMZFK010000018.1 GCA_947306055.1 uncultured Candidatus Saccharibacteria bacterium
CCGCCAACGCCAAAATCATCGTCGCCATCAACAAAATCGACCGCGAAGGTGCCGACATTGATCGTACTAAGGCCGACCTCTCAAATCATGGCCTCCAGCCTGAAGAATGGGGCGGCGATATTACCATGGTGCCAATTTCCGCCAAAATGAACCAAAATCTCGACCAACTTCTTGATATGATTCTTCTAACTGCCGATATCGAGGAGCTTAAAGCGGATATTGATATTCCGGCCGAAGGTCTTGTCATTGAGTCCCATATGGAAACCGGCAAGGGCTCAGTCGTAAATCTTCTTGTGACTGGCGGCGAGCTTAAGACTGGTGAATTTATTGTTGCTGGCTCTACTTATGGTAAGGTGCGCACAATGCTCGATTGGAAGGGAAAACCGAAGGGCAAGGCTACTCCATCCGTTCCAGTTACCGTGACTGGCTTTAAAGAACTCCCAAATTTCGGTGACCGCTTCGTAGAGGTCAAAGACGAAAAAACCGCTCGCAAAATGGCGCTTCTTAATGCTCAGGCTATCGCAAATGAATCTGCTTCAGCAAACGTTACGAGCTCAGACCTTCTCCGTATGATGAACGTTGCCGACAATTCCAAAGTTTTCAACGTAATTGTTAAAGGCGACGTGCTTGGCTCGGTTACCTCGGTCGTAGATTCGCTCAAACTTATCGACACTCACGGCGAAATTACACTCAACATTGTTTCTACTGGTGTTGGTGATATTAATGAAAATGACGTTTACATGGCCGCCGGCGAAAACACCGTGATTTATGGCTTTAACGTTTCCGTTCCGATCAATATTTCCAAGATGGCCGCGCGCGACAACGTCCCGATTCGCACTTATAAAGTGATTTACGAGCTACTCGACGATGCCAAGCACGAAATGGAAAACCTTCTCGACGCCGAAATCATCGAAGAAGACAAAGGCGAAATGAAGGTCCTCGGCGTTTTCCGCACCGAAAAGACTTCTATTATTGCCGGTGGCGAAGTTTTAAACGGTGACGTCAAGCCAGAGTACAAAGCCCGTGTCGTCCGCGACAAAAAATTCATCGGCGAAGCCGAAGTCACCAGCGTCCAAAAGGAAAAAATGGACGTAAAAGAGCTCGTCTCGGGCGAGACCGGCGGCCTCGCGCTAAAGACCACCTCCAAAATCGACCTCCAGATTGGCGACCGCCTCAAATTCTTTACCCGCGAAACCAAGAAACGCACACTCTAAAACTTTTTGTGCTATAATAGCCTTAAGGAGAATTAAAATAATGCGATTCGACGAAAATTTTCTAAAAGACATGGGACTCTCGGCGATGCCAGAGGACGAAAAAAACCGCTTCCTAGAATATATCCAGGAAGAATTGGAAATCCGTATCGGCGAACGCATCTCAAAAGGTCTTACCGAAGTTCAGCTTAATGAATTTGATATTATCACCGATCCAAATGAAGCAGCCGCTTGGCTAGAAAAAAATCGCCCAGATTATCGAGAGATCGTCAATCGCACTATCGAAGAAATGAAACAAGAAATACGCGCTAATCGTAATCGCTTAATAGGAGTATAAATATGGAAAAATTCCCAGAGCCAGAATACACTGCACCAACTATCACCAATGAAGAAATAGCGGACAGGGTTAAAGGGCCGATTGAAGCAAGTGTTGGAAGATTCACCGATGATATCTCTTCAAATATCGAGGGCTCGTTTGAAAACGATTACGAAAGTGGCTGCAAAACTACCGTCGGGTATATTTCTGAAATTCTAGGCGCAAAGCAAAAAGAAGTAATTTTCGCGTCTAAAGAGGTGGCGGGAGGGGTCGACATAAATGACGAAGCCGTTATAGTTCCAGCGCTAGACGATGGCGAGGAGCTAAGCGAGGATAAAAAGATTGATTTAATTGGCGATGTGGCTTACAAAGTCTGGTTTGATACCCATAAGAACGACTCTCCATTGATAGAGGAGGACGACGCTCATCAGCCATGGGCAATTAACGCCAAAAAATTTGCAGAACAGGTAAAAACAGCCCACTATATTTCAACCATTTCAGCGACATTTTATGAGCTAAAGCAGATAACATCAAGCCTAAAAGAAAAACAGCCTGCGCCTAAAGACGAAGTCGAAAGAAACGAACGGCTCGGTGGCAGGATTTTACAATTTAACAGGGCACAAAAATTAGCCAAAAAGCTCGAAGAGCTAAAAAACATGACAGATTTATATCAAAAGTTGCCAAAAGAAAACAGCCAAGACGCAGCTTAGCCGCTTATTTCCCGTATCCGTTCAAAAAGCTTTTTGCATCCATCGCCTTGCGACCCTCTGGTTGCAAACGATCAATCGCTAGAGCCCCGTCGAGGCACTCCATTTTTAGCACCGCCGTCTCACTCGGTTTTAATATATGCGCTTCTAAAATGATGCAAGGAATGCCAAAGAACGTATATTTTGGTTTTGGAAAGCCCTGAAAAGCTACGATTTTACGCAAAGTCTGCTCTGCCGTATCTGTTTCTGGAGTCAAAACCCCATCGGACTTCTCCAATTTGCCACAAAAAGTCGCCTTGGAATCGTCTTGGAGGGACGGCTCAGGCAAATCATTAAGATGAGCGACAATCCATTCCGCCCCAGTTTTTGCTAATGCCTCATAAATCGCAGATTTATTAAGAGGTAAATTAGCTAAAGTCGTCTGATAGTAAATCGGCCCCGCATCCATCGCTTTAACGAGCTTCATTACAGATACAGAAAAATCATTGTCGCCAGCCAAAATCGCGGATTCAATCGGAGACGCACCTCTATAAAGCGGCAAGAGGGAAGGGTGAATGTTCAAAATCCCCTCCGGCTCAAACAAATCCAAAACATCACTCCGAATTATCACCCCAAACGACGCCAAAATTCCGTGCGCTTCAGGAAACTCAGCCTTCAAACGCTTAACTTCCTCCAAATCTTCCTTCGTGCGCGCGTGAAAAATCACCTCGCACTCGCGCGAAATCACCGAAAGGGCGAAATCCGCTAGCGGCCCATTTCCAAAGAAAATCACCTTCTCCATCGCTTAGTCTCCGCCAAAATTATTCCTCACCCCAGAGGGTCTTATTGTCACGAATCCTTTTTTCGTAATTTACGGGCACCAAGTTGCCCTGCTCATCCATCTCATAAAAAGCCCCCTCGTCATTTTTGATATGGTCAATGAAAAGTACTCCGTTAAGATGATCTATCTCGTGGAGTAGAGTCCTAGCCAGTTCGTTTTCGGCCTTAATTCTCACCTCGGTCCCATCTTCAAGCAACGCCTTAACCTTGACTTTTGAAGCTCGTGGCACCATCCCATAAATAGACGGTACAGAGAGGCATCCCTCGAAATCACGTACGATTTTGCCTTCGGTCCGAATAACTTCAGGGTTAATCAGGGCGGTAAAAGTCGCCTTATTTTTATCCTCCATATCATCTCGGACGATAATAATACGTTTCAAGACGCCCATTTGCGGCGCCGCCATTGCTGCGGAGAGCTCATAAGGGTGTTCTTTTTCCCAATCAAGAGATAATTTTCGCATATCAGAAATAATCTTTAGCACTTCATCATCAATAGTGCTAACTTTTTCGGATTTTTCTCTTAATCGCGCATCTGGCGTGGTAATAATTTTCATAAGCTAAATTATATCACAAAAGGGGCGGAGCGTCTAATCTCTAGCCGTAGTCATCACGAGCCCAAGCATTCATTATAAAAGAGACGGAGCGTCTATCGTAATTTTGAAGCTATTATCAAGCTGGTTTAGTGCCGCTAAAAGATTTTTGCGGGATTTTGCTCGAACGATAATTTGCCAAGTATATCCTCGTGCGGTTCTCTCGTGAAAGGCCGGCATTGGCGGTGATACAAATACTCCAGGAGTATTACCAAGTGTCTTCGCTGCCGCGCGGATTTTTTTGATGACGTTAGACTCGGTCTTCATGGTAATTTCGGCCTTCGCGACAAATGTAAAAGGCGGAAATCCGCCAATCCGGCGCCTCTTTAATATATATTCAAAAAACCCTTCATAATCTTCGTCCACCGCAAATTTCAGCACGGGATGCTCTGGCCTAAAAGTCTGGATAAAAACTTCCGCCGTGTCGATGTGCCCACGCCCTACGCGCCCAATCACCTGAGCTAGCAGTTGAAATACTCGTTCCTCAGCCGAAAAATCCGGTAGAGAAAGTCCCGCGTCCGCTTGCACTACCCCCACGGTTGCGAGTTTTGGAAGATCGAGCCCCTTGGCTAAAGTCTGCGTCCCCACAAGGATGTCTACCTTACCTTGTAGCACTTCATTGTATAAGGCAGCCATATCTTCGCCCTTTTTGTTGTCGGCGTCAAATCTCATTATCCTAGCATCAGGGAATAGGCGTACTAGCTCGCTTTCGAGCAACTTCGTCCCAAATCCCTTATGGATCAAATCTGCTGCTCCGCATTTCGGACAATTCATCGGCACTTTCTCGCGAAAGCCACAAGTATGGCAGATCATCTCGTATGTGTCAGTATGTAGAGTCAGAGGCAAAAAACAATTCGGGCAAAGTAGCTCTTCGCCACAATTTTCGCAAATAGTAAGCGGTGCCGACCCGCGTCGATTATGAAAAATCAGGCTTTGCCTTCCGGTCGCGAGGTTGGTTCGGATTGAATCAAGTAGGGCATTACTAAAATAGCGGTTTTTGCTAAAGTTATCTCTGTTTTTAAAATCAACGATCTGAATCTTTGGCCTAGTCGCGGCGTCTTTAGCTTTCTTTTTTAATGCCACGGCCGAGTCGAGTTTTTGGGCGATATAATAATCCGTAACAGTAGGTGTCGCTGAGCCAAGAATGCACGAAATCTCAAGCTCTTTAGCGATGGAGCTGGCAACTCTAATCGCTGAATACCTCGGCGAATTTTCTTGGAAATACGTAGGCTCGTGCTCCTCATCTACAATGATAAGCCCAAGATTATTAAGCGGGGCAAAAAGCGCCGAGCGCGGCCCAATTACCACTTCTGGCGCAGTAGAATAAAGCAATTTTTCGAATATTAAGTGCCTTTCGGCTTCGGTCTGCCCAGAATGGACCAAGGTAACTCTGCTGTCAAAAATTTCACTAAAAACCCGAACAAGTTGGCCGGTTAGAGCGATTTCCGGGACTAAAAGTATTACAGATTTTTGCTGTTTAAGGGTCCTAGCTGCCTCGCTGAGATATATATTAGTCTTGCCGCTACCAGTCACGCCAAATAGTAGTTTGGTGGTTTCTTGGGCCTTCTGGAGACTTAAAATGGCATTTTTTTGGGCCTCATTAAGCCTAATTTCGCCAAAATTAGAAGTCTGTTCGGTTTTTGCAGTGATAGAAGCGGCCCTGCGGCGTTTTTTAAGTACGCCATTTGGTAAAATCATCGACATTGCACTAGAAAGGGAAGTATCATAATACTCAGCAATAAATTTAGCCGCAGCGACGAGGTGTTTTGGTAGAGGCTTTGAATACAAAATTTTAGCAATCGCCTTACAGACAAAATCCGGTTGAGCAACTTTTTTTACTACTACTGCCGCGACTCGAGCCTTTAGCAGCGGTACTTCTACAATTGTCCCAAGGGGTATTTCTCCGTCAAAACTATAAGTCAGGATATCAGCCACTCCATTTTTTACCGGTATCACCTCATAAAACATATTTCTATTATATCATAGCATGGGCGGGTGACGGACTTGGAGGGGGACCCCCATTCGCAGCTTTAGCGAGAATGGGGGAGGAAAGTCCGGCAGGACCCGCCCAGTTGTTGTAATTTTTACAGAAAGTATGCTATAATAGAGTAAGTTAAAGCGAGGTAAAAAATGTTAGATTTATTCGTATCGTCACGTGTCCGTCGTAAAATTATCGTGGTTTTTGCAAAATATCCGGACTTCAAGGCTCATACACGCGCCCTAGCCAAGCTTATTAAGGAAGATCCAGGTAATATCCAGCGTGAACTCAGCCGTATGGTAGACGGCAAATTCTTAATTATGACCAAAAAAGGCAACACCAAAATCTACCAGACCAACAAAAATTACCCAATTTTAAAAGAGCTTCAAAGCATCGTTATCAAAAGCCAAAAAGGCAACAAACCATCAAAAACTATTGGCTAACAGAGGGAATAAATGAACAAATTATTTACTCAGCTTATAGAAAAGCGTGGTTTGAATGATGATTTTTTGCACCCAAAATACGAAAACCTCACCAAACTAAAATCTGTTATCAAAGACACCGACAAAGCGGTCGCCCGCGTCAAAAAAGCCCTACAAAATAAAGAAAAAATCCTTATCTATGGTGATTATGATGTGGACGGCGTCACCGCAAGTACTCTGATGGAGGAAGCGCTAATCCTCGCCGGTGTCAAAAAAGAAGATATAGACATTATGCTGCCGGATCGTTTTGTGGACGGCTATGGTATGAGCTCACGGCTCATCGAACGCGCCAAAGAGCAAAATGCGACACTAATTATTACGGTAGACTGTGGCTCGCGTAATTTTGATATTATAGACGAGCTAAACGTCTTAAAAATTGACACTATTATCACGGATCACCATGAATGCGAAGACACTTTACCAGAGGCAGTCGCCATCTTAAATCCAAAAAGGAAAGACATCGAAGACCACGACCTAGCAAATTTGGCCGGCGTCGGTGTGGCTTTTAAGTTTGCCGAGGCCTTGAGAGATGCTGGGCTAATTAAAGACGGTCAAGAAAAGTGGCTTCTGGACCTAGTATTGATCGGCACCGTCTGCGATAATATGACTCTCATAGGAGAGAATCGCATCCTTTGTTATTATGGCATCAAGGTTCTAGAAAAGACTCGTCGAAAAGGCTTAATCGAACTCATGAAGAACGCCGGGATTAAAAGCATCGACGCTAATTCTATCGGCTTTCAAATCGGCCCAAGACTTAATGCTGCCGGTCGTCTCGATACCGCCGAGTTGTCTCTGAATCTTCTTCGCACTAAGTCTTCATCCGAAGCAGCCGCATATGCAGCGAAACTTGAGCAACTAAACAGCGCTCGTCGCACCGAGCAGCGCGAAGCCCTAAATGAAATCAATAAACGCGGGATAATAGACGGTCCAGTTATTATCGAGGCAGGTAAATGGCACGAGGGGATTATTGGCATTATCGCTGGTCGTTTACTAGAAACATATAAGAAGCCATCCTTCGTCTTGACAGAGGTAGAGGGCGACATTTTTAAAGGCTCTGGGCGAAGCTTTGGTGACTTCAGTCTTGCAAATGCACTAGAAGCCGTCAAGGGCTCGATTATTAGCGGCGGTGGTCATGCTGCTGCTGCAGGAGTCAAAATCGCTAGAAAAGATCTATATGCCTTCCGTGAAAAAATGACAGAATATTATAATAGTCTGAAGTTAAAAGACCAGACCGATTTCTTAAAACAACACGCAGAATTAGACGTCACGGACCTAAAAGAATTATCGTTTGAGCTCCTCGAAAATCTAAAATTACTTGAACCTTTCGGCGCAGGGAATGAAGAACCGCTCTTTCGCCTTGCAGGCGTAGATATCGTAGACATCAAACATCTCGGCGTGGACGGCAAACATCTTCGTATAGATGTCGCCGATAAGGACAATACCATTATAAAATGCGTTGCCTTTAACGCTCCAGAAGAATGGTTTTTATTAGCTCCGGATTCAAAAGTTAATCTAGTCATCCACCCAGTTTTAAACGAATTTCGCGGAGTTCGTTCAGTCGAAGCCCGTATAGTAGATATTGATAAAAATTTTGATTTTTAGCCCTTGCCATTTCAAAATGCTCGTGCTATCATAAAACCATGATCATCCGGAGGAAGCTTTCAAAACCTTTTCTAGTGCTATCTGCGCTTTTAGGTCTCACAACTATTTCTGGTCTCACCTTGTCATATAGCCAAGCCAAGA
>CAMZFK010000019.1 GCA_947306055.1 uncultured Candidatus Saccharibacteria bacterium
CCTAAAGTACAAAACGGCACAATTGCCAATATTCTTATATTATAGCACAGATTACCCAAAAAGTCAATGCTTATAAGCCCCACCACAAAAGAAAGCCAGGTATAAAACCTGGCTTATGTTACTAGTGTTACTCCTATGAACCATATCAATACTAAATTGCTTCTAATCTCTTTTGTTCTTTAAAACGCTTTAAAAGATTATCATATTTGTCCTTTGCGGCGTTAAAGACTTCCTTAACTTCTTCATGATGCTTCTTGGCTTTCGCATAAGATTCTTGGTAGCTCCTATGCTCAAGCTTATATTTTTCGTAAACTTCTTTAGCAGCAATATAATCATTATCAATTGGCTTTTTGAGTACTTGTTTCTCTTTGATTAAATTCGACTTTCTCAAATTATCCTCATCGCGCATCTCTTTAAAACCAAGCGCTTCAGCAATGTATTGCCTGCGCTCAGCCTCATCGCCTTCTGCCTTTGCGTCATCGGCCATCTTGAACATCATCTTCATCATTCTATGACTAAGATCTGCTGACTCTGAGGCCTGATTAATTTGAGAAGAAAGGATATCGAGCTCAAATTTATATTGATCCCAATCATCTTGTAATTTCTCATACTCAAAATTCATGTCTTTACGAAGCAGTTCAAGCTTCTCCCAATCATTATCAAGATCCTCTTTCTCGATTGCTCTCCACTTTCCGGCTTCATCCAACTCGCTATATGCATGTTGTTTAACCTCAAAAGCTTGATTAACCTCATTCCTCAAAGTTTCTAATTCTTTACTAAGCATACTTTACCCCTCCTCGGTACCCAATTTTAACGTGCAACACTAGTAATACTTATATTATATCATATTTTATGAAAAAATGCTACTGTCCTAGCCTATACCGGCCCTTAATCTTTCAGGCTATCTAGGATTATAGTTTTCGTCAATTCATCAAGTATGCTACTTGATTTAACTGCTTCAGCACACTTTTCTTGTGGACATTCTATCAGCTTGTTAATTTGCATATTTTCGACCAGTGCTAGAACAACAATTTCTTCATCTTCTGTCCCCGGCGTATCGTTTTTATAGACATACTGCACCTGATGAGCCCTGCAAAGCTCAGTATATGACACTAGATTTACACCTTTTTCTTCTACTACATCCACTATCCCACTAAGCAAATTACCTTTATTTTTAAGCTCAAAATCAACCGGCCTAAGCTCACCATAATCCTCATCATAATCCATCAGGTAATCTCCAGTATCAATATTTTTCAAAACCAGAGTTACATATATGCCGGTCTTATTAAACTTTTTCATGGAATTATTATAGCATGAAAAAGCCGAATCATCAAGATTCGGCTTACATCTTGTTAGTGCCCCGGGCCAGTATATTTTCCTCTATCAACAGAAAATCCAGGTCCGTAGTGATTATGCCCAGAGCCTTTCTTATTAAAGTCCCTATTACTTTGTCCATTGTAATCAGCTATTAACGTATGTCCAGACTTTGCGCCCTTTCCAAATTTCACCAAGACCGGCTTGTCACCTATATTTCCTGAATAGATCGGAGACCAATCCCCACCAGAACGCTGCTGCTGCAGCTCATTCTTCCGCTCAAGATATCGTGCATGGATCTCGTCGTAGTCTTGCTTTGCAGACGCAAATTCGTCCTTTGCGTTTTCGTGAGTCGACTTAGCAGATATATATCTATCCTTGTAATATTCATAGTCATGTTCAGCCTGTTCTCTCTTTTCTTTTAAACGCTCAAACTGGCTATCGTTAGGTCTATCTATTGATTTCTTTTCTCTGATCAACTCGGCTTTTCTTTCGTTTGCCTCATCTCGCAAAACTATGTATTCTCGCTTACTCTCAGCGTATGACGCTGCCGATTCTTTATCCCCACTATCGTAAGCATATTTAGCTTCATCCCTATACTGACAGACTTGAGCATGATAATGGTCTGCTTCGCTTGCAGCTTCGTCAATCAGATCAGACAAGCGTGCCTTTTCAGATTTGTAATCGCCCCATTCTCGCTGAAGCTCACTATGTGCTTCGTCACAATCAGCCCTTGCATCTTGTAGCCTATCCCAGCTTGAATTTAAGCTCTCCTTAGCTTCGGACCTCGCACGAGCAGCGTCTTTCATTTTGCTGTATGCTGACTGTTTAATCTCATAAGCACGATTTAGCTCAGATCTTAGGCTTTCTAATTCGTAATCTTTTGACACTCATGACACCTCCCCTTCCTTTTAATGTACGGCACTAACTAATAAAATATTATAACACATTTTCTATAAAAATCTATGCTATAATATCGTCATGAGCAATTATCAAGAGCACTACTACCGCCTCTCCGCAAAAGCCAAAATTTGGCAAGGAAATAAACTTGTCTTAATAAAAGAAAATGGCAAATCTTGGGACTTACCTGGTGGAGGGATTAAGCATAATGAAACCATCGAATCTGGACTACAGCGCGAATTGTTTGAGGAAATTGACTACAAAGAAGAGCTTTCGCTAAACGCTCCAAAATTTTTTAAAATGATCGATCCGTTAGCCGGCCATCCACTACTATTTTTAGTTTTCGAATTTTCTATCCCAAAAGAAGCGGAACTTTCCGCCAGCGAAAACACAGAAATTGGGCTATTTTCGCCAAATGAAATCCCAAACGATCTCGTAAATTTATCAAAAGATTACACTGATTTTATCAAGGAGGCTTAAATGGCTATTCATCACATGAATCTTCAGCCAAAATATTTCAACTTTATTAAGAACGACACAAAGAGAATTGAGCTCCGTCTTTTTGATAAAAAACGTCAAAAGATTTGCGTTGGCGATACTATTGAATTTTCTACAGATACTGGCGATTCGCAGCTTGTAAAAGTCATGAGAATTCATAGATATCCAAATTTTTCAGAACTTATTGATAACTTTGATATTAAATTATTGGCCGATGAAAAATATACCAAAAAAATATTACTAGAAGAACTTGAGCGTTTTTACACTAAAGCCGACCAAGAAAAATACGGTGTTGTTGGGGTAGAGTTTAAATTAACGACATAACCTGAATACGCAAACTGACTTGATATTTGCGACAATATCTGATTTAATAAAACTGTTCACTTGATTTTGAGCAAAATGCAAAAATATAATTTTAAAATCCTCTATGACCAAAACAAAGATATAAAAAACTGGCTTACTGCAGCCAGGGAATTAGAGTTTAGCGGAAAAAAATGGCGAGACGGCTTATTTGGGTATTATCTAGAAGAATTTGACCGCATATCGAAAATGGACGAAACTAAAGCGCACGACGAATTGCAGAAATTTATCCCGAAGCATTTTAGCAAAGGTATCAAAACTGCAAAAACAAAACTCACAGATCAACTCTCCAAAAGTTTCTTGGATGCTTGCACATATCTAGAGAATACAACTGGCAAAGAGCTTGCTTTTACTAATATCGAGATCTTCTTGACAACATTTCCAAGAGCACCATATTCAACCGAGGACGGCTCAATGTATTTTTGTATTTTCTGGAATAATATAACCAGCGTCTTTTTGCACGAGATGCTACATATCCAAGTCTATAAATATTGGCGTAGTCAACCAAATACCGCAATATCTACATTAAACGACGAAGAATATACAACGCTTAACGAATCACTAACTTTTTTAGTAGATGGAGCCGGCCCTAAAATAGCTGAGCAGCCAGATAGGGGATACGAAAAACATTCTAATATCAGAACATTGCTAAAGGCGCAGTGGGACAAAACTCACGATTTTGAAAAGTTATTAGAATACGGCACCGCAATTATAAAGGCATATGAATCCTGAATTAAAAGACTTCGTTAAAACAAATTTCAAAACGGCCGGCAAAGCCTTAGATTTAGGTTGTGGAAATGGCATTGATATTGCTGGGCTAGAAGCTCTTGGTTGGCAATGTGAAGGTGTAGACATTTTGACCGGTACAGACTTAAATTCAGTTTATGTATCCACCAACATTCCATTCGATTTGGTCTTTTCAAATTATGTTATTCACAAATTGTCCAAACCAAGCTCCCTAGTGAAAACTATAGAGAAAAACCTCAAGCCAGGTGGAAAATTCTTCCTGCATACTTTTGACGAATCTGACAACTTTGCGAAACACTCATACTCTAAAGAAGCTCTTCGAGACCTATTCAAGAAAAACTCTCATCTAAAAATCGAGTCTTGCGAAAAATTAAAAGTATGGGATGACGAACCAGGGCATAATCACTATCACCAAATATTACAAATCAGCGGCTCAAAAGCATCAAAAAACGCCGATTAATCGGCGCTTTTTCTATTAAATCTCTTTTAGCTTCTCTTTCAGCGTTTCACCGTCAATTTCGGCCAAGCGTCCACCAGCCAGCCATTCTACATTTGTGATGTCAACCAAATCCAGCTTGGCATTTTGCTCAAAATCAGATAAATCTGCCTCGTTTTGAAACTCAAACTCCACTACCACGAGCCCAGCATGGCGACCAGAAAATACATCAAGCTCCCCACGCCATTCAGAAACATCTACCAAGAAACGTTCTTTTTCAACATTGGATTCAATCCCGGATGCCAGCGCGTCAAACTCATACGAAGATAGTTCAATCGTCGTCTCAAGCATCGTAGTTGTGTCACCATCCTTGATTGGACGCTTGCGTGTCACCATGTATTTTTCGCCCTTTTGGCGCAAGCGTAAATCCTTGTGCGCGTCGCCATTTGGGATATAGACATCGTTCATTTTGACGCCAGAATCTGGCACGATAAAGCTCATCAATTCATCTACTTTGTCCTCTGGCACGAGAAAGCGTTTTTCTATTTCTAGTTCTTGCATGTTAGCTCCACATTAATTTATCAATATTATAGCATAAAAAAAGCGGAGCAAATTGCTCCGCCAGCGGATTAAATCCGCTTTGCTGGTGGGAAATACCATTCAACTTTTTTAGCAAAACTATCTAAGTCACGCTCGTGAATCTCGCGAAGCAGACTCATAGAAAGCTTGCCCCTGTCGTCATCGCTGGCGACAGTTCCATCAGGATTTAAGAAAAGGTTGCGATCACCGCGTGCCGAGTTCTGCTCAGCAAAACCGCACCTGGTAATAGAAGTATGTTCGCTCCCCCTCTCAAAAATACTCCGCCATTTTCCTTCGTCCACCTTGGAAAAGCCGATGGCCACCAACCTTTCTTCGATTTCCTCGCACGGCACAATCAACTGTTTGTTGGATGATGCTAAGTCAATAAACTTTGCCTCGCCCTCAACTCGTGTCGCAAAGTTGATCAATTTATCCATATCTTCTGGCTTATCGTTTACACCACGTATAACTGTGGCATTAAGATGAATAGCCATCTCCGGATAAAAAGACCGCACCGAGATAATCGTATCAATAACCTGGTTTAGTGGGTATGTAATGCAAGTGATTCTCCTATAGACATCCGGATCCATAGAATGTAGAGAAACATTAATCTGACTATTGTGCGCCAAGATTTTCTTTGGGCTAGAAATTAGTGACGCATTTGTAACTGTGGTAATTCTCACCCCCTCTTTCGCAATTGCCTCGCAAGTCTCCCGATAAATCGGCGATATCAGTGGCTCCCCGCCAGTGATTGTCAAAGTGTCCCACCCCCAGAGCTCCTTGGCTGCCTTTGCGACAAAGCCATAGTCCGCTGGAGATAAAAGTAGTGGTGTGGACTCTTTGATGAAACCCTCGCTGTGGCAAAAGAAACATCTGTAGTTACAAAATGGTGTGATAACAATCCTAAATTCATGTTCGTCTTTCATGTCAATCACTCTCCCTTTAATGTGCTGCCCTAACTCCATGTCAGAACTCCTCTTTATCTTATCAGGTTTTATGCAAATTACAAGAGG
>CAMZFK010000020.1 GCA_947306055.1 uncultured Candidatus Saccharibacteria bacterium
ATTGGTTTGGTTCGTAACTACTCGCAAATTTCATGCATTAATTATAACATAATTTTGCACGAATTTTTTCAAACTCATCTGGGGTAAGCTCCAAAGTCCTGCCATATTCCCAAGTTTCGTCGAGAGGCATGAGGTGGATATGAGCATGCGGGACGTCGGTGCCGACAACTTTCCAGAGAGTGCGGGCACCTAAGACTTTTTCCATATTTTTGCTGAGTTTTTTGGCGGTATCCATGAGGGCTGCGTAATCTTCATCTGGTAAATCGTAGATTTTGTCGACTTCGTTTTTTGGAATGACGAGAGTATGGCCTTTTGATTCGGGATGAATATCGAGGAAGGCGAGGGTTTTGTCGTCTTCGTAAATTTTGTAGCAAGGGATTTCGCCGTTTACAATTTTAGTGAAAATACTACTCATTTTTCTCCTTTTTAATTACAAAATAAATTATCGCAAAAATAATAGCAAAGACGACGCCACAAGCGACATCGGTAGGCCAATGTTTATTTGCGGCGATACGTCCATAGGCGGTGACGACGATAAGAGCGAGCATAATAAGGTCCAAGATAGCGCAAAGTGCTTTTGATTTGATATATTTCGGCAGAGCAAGCATGGCGCAGAAGAAAATCGTAGACACTATCATGGTGTGGCTTGAAGGAAAAGATGGTTCACCGGAGCCGTCTGGGCGAACACTCACTACCCAAAGTCTATCAAAAACAAAGTAAGTAATAGCCATTAACGACAGAGGCGGGACCATCGCTAAAAGGGTCCGGTCGACTTTTCTTATGGATTTACGCTTAATCCATTGGCAAAGCCCAAGAAAGGCAAACATCGCTAAAACGCCAAATGAGGAAATCAATATGACATCTGTGGCTTTATCCCATTCCATAATTTGATTATAGCATACACTGATGGTTGTGGTAAAATGAAGTAGATGGGTCTATTTTCGAAATTTGAATTTGGCAAGAAAAGCGAAGCTTCTGGCAACGGTGGCTGGGATTCGCTCGGCAAAGAAGTGCCTTTTCAGCAGGAACAGGAGCGAGAACAGGCCAACACTGAGAGGCAACAGCGCAAAATTATCGCTAGCATGATGTACGGCACAGAGTGGTTGAATGTGCCGGACGTGAAGCTGCCTGACGGAGCAGAAGATGATTTTTTGGAAAAACTAAGTGACGGGGAAATTGATGTTAACGCCGAGAAGAACCTCTTAAATTCAATTAAGGGGCCAGTACGGGCCTACGGAGTCACCAAAGTAAATGAGCGACTTGGCGCAGATAAACACCTTCGGCGCATTTTAGGATATGCGGTAGCGGGGGACGCTGGCTTTAATGATCCTGCACTAGTACTAAATGAAGGCGCGGTTTCTGCTTTTGAAAAATTTTTCCCGACGCCGATTGATTTTGAAAATATACGCGAAAGCTTCTTGCAAAAAATCCAATTTACAAATAACGACGCAAAATATCATGAATACGTGCAAGACATGGATAAATTCCAAAATGTACTTTATGGCAAAAAATACGAATACTATAAGAGTCTGCAGGGCCTAAAGTTGAAGAGCCATGATATGTTCTCTGGAGTTACGGAGTCCGGAGGGATGCTAGAAGATTGTACGGATGCTGAAAAAGCTTTAATGCTTAAAAATGCCGTTATAGATGGCGATGATTTTATTTATCAAGGGAAAAATTTTAAATTAACCCCTGACATGCTAAAAAACGTAGGGCTAAGCCCAGAACGCAAAACAATGCTTGGCGATATGGAAATTGGATTGTCTGGATGTTTTAGTGTAGGTGGCAGAGATACAATCATTGGGTATGTTAAGTCTGACGATGGCTACAAGGTGCGGGGGTATTATCGGAGCAATTCTCAGGGGGTATGGAGATATTTGCCCGATTATGTGCCTGGCGAAAATGGTAACCTCGCTTGGTATGGCAAAGGCTACGCCGAAGAGATGTTGACTTTGCCATGCGAGATGCAAGTGGCGCTAAGTAAGGCGGCCGAAAAAGCTCGGGTGCCCGTAGAACAAAAAACCTTGCCCTCTTTTATCTTGGCTGGGACGGCAAAATCTTGGCCAGACAAGGCTACTTATATTCAGGCTATGCATGCCCGCGCCCTGAAAGGTGATTTATACAGGGAAACAGCTGCTACTCCAGAGGTAGATTTCGGGAAAGTATCAACCATCAAACAGGCACCCGAAGCTGTATCTATAACAGGGCTAGTTCAGCCGAACTATGGCAAAGAATTAATGAGTTGGGGCTCTGAGGCGAAGATTTACGGACGCCTTAAAAATCGAGTATTTGAGTCGTACGATAAAAAATTAAAGTACGTCATCTCGGAAGATACTAGCGGGAGGTGTTTTGTTTCTAGTATTGAAACCAGTTCAAAGCCGACATCGTGTGGCACAAGAAGTGAGTGGGTGTCTGGCGGAGATGTAGAAACACCACTTTATGAGTATCCTAAACAAGCCGATAATTATGGCGACACTGGTGATATACGTGGACGCTATCAGGGGATGTGGAAAAATTACGTGTCCAAAATGAAAATCATCCAAGATTATTTAGCGACAAAAAAATAAGGCTTGAGGCCTTGCATCTAGAGGATTGATTTTCTGGAATTGTTCAGCTTAACATGGTATGCCCGTTGGCGAAGCCCGGGCATCCAGAGATGCAACTTTCTGGAATTATTCAGCTTAACATGGTATGCCCGTTGGCGAAGCCCGGGCATCCAGAGATGCAACT
>CAMZFK010000021.1 GCA_947306055.1 uncultured Candidatus Saccharibacteria bacterium
GGATTCCCTAGGAGACTCCAGAAAGAAGATCTGGTTGATAGGCGCAAGGTGGAAGCATGGCAACATGTGGAGCCGAAGCGTACTAATAGGTCCATCGCCTTTTTATGTTTTGGACTTAGCTAGCAATCGGTGTTTAATTGCACCGTGACGTCATTAAAATCTTTGTTCACCTTATGGACATCAATTAAGCAGGGGGCTGAAATTGGTGCCCATAGCGCTGGGGAAATACCTGTTACCATTCCGAACACAGAAGTCAAGCCCAGTAGCGCCGATTATACTGCTTTGCGGGAAACTAGGAAGGTGCCAAATTATAAAAAATCACTCCTAAAAGGGGTGATTTTTTTGTGGAAAAAGGGTTTTTATGGTATAATATAAATACAGAAATTGGTCGAGAGGCTGGATTTTGTACATTTATTTTTTGGAGGTGTTGAATTTGTCAATCGTAAAAGACTCTTTACTAGCGCACAATGGAAGGCTGAAAATCAAGTGGGTACAAGATTACATGCCAGTTTTAACCAAAATTGGCGATGAATTCGCGAAAAGCCAGATTTTCGCTGGCTTAAAGATCGGTATGTCTATTCACATGGAGGCAAAAACCGCATATCTAGCGTTGATGCTAAAGGGAGCGGGAGCTGAGGTTTACGCTACGGGTTGTAACCCATTGTCTACACAAGATGATGTGGCAGCTGGTCTTGCCAGTATGGGTGTCAATGTCTACGCTATTCGCGGTGTTGACAATGACGAGTACTTTAGCCATATTAAAAAGGTACTCAGTCATGAACCGGATCTCTTGATTGATGACGGCGGGGATCTCTATAAGGCTTATAGTGAATTATCGCCTGAAATCAGAGAAAAATGGCGGCCGATTGGGGGCTGCGAGGAAACTACTACTGGTATTAATCGGTTAAAAATGTTACAGCGGGAAGCTCCGCTGCATTTCCCGATGATGAATGTCAATGATGCCCCATGTAAGCATTTTTATGACAACGTCTACGGGACTGGACAGTCAGTGTGGACTGCAATCATGGATACTACTAACACGCTTGTGGCCGGTAAGACTGTTGTAGTGGCTGGTTATGGTTACTGTGGCAGTGGCGTTGCTATGCGTGCTAGGGGTATGGGCGCTAGAGTAATCGTGACGGAAATCGATCCGGTAAAGGCACTCGAAGCGTCTTTAGATGGATTTGAAGTGATGCCTATGGATGATGCGGCATATCTCGGTGACTATTTTGTCACGGTAACTGGCTGCAAGAATGTCATTAGACGGCGTCACTTTAATTGCATGAAAGACAATGCTTTCCTGGCCAATGCGGGGCATTTTGATGTGGAAATTAACGTGAAAGAGCTCGGAGTAATATCTAGTGATATCAAGGCTCGTCGTGATAACATTACTGGCTATACGACCAATAATAAAACCTTGAATTTGTTGGCTTCGGGACGTTTGGTTAATCTTGCGGCTGGTCAAGGTCATCCGGCAGAGATTATGGATATGAGTTTTGCATTGCAGGCAATGGGGCTCAAATATCTGCTGGATCATAAAGGTCAGCTTGAAGATAAACTGTATGAGATTCCAGAGGAAGTCAATGAGCGTGTGGCGAGACTGAAGCTGGAGGCGATGGGTATCAAAATTGATACCTTGACAGAAGAACAGAGAGAATACCTTGGTCGTTAGTACTGGATATAAAGGGGGTGAAAGGAATGGCTGAAGTGCCAGTGTGGGTGATTATTCTGTTAGTAGGAGTTCTCATGTGTGCAGTGTTTGGTTTTTTGAACGTTTATGTACCGAAGGATCAGAAAATTTTGGCCAAAAAATTTTCAAAAGCCGAATGGAGAAAACTGCGGCTAGCCGGTGGTCTTAATCGGATTGATTTGAGATTGAGATACAAAAGGTTCTGGTATTTAATATTAGCGGCTAGCGTGTCTCTCTCTGCTCTAATAGCTTTCTTCTTAGAGGGTTATTTCGAATCTATGAGTACAGTGGTTCAAAGCAAAATTTCGAGGATATTGCTTTTGGCTCTTGCATTCGTGCTCGCTACGCTCGTTTTGTCCCTGATTATTTATGCGCTGGAAGATGTTTCATTGTCAGATACAAAGGAACATTATCGGCGTCGTTACGGCGTAGAAGCTAAATGGTGGTTTGAGAAGCAGGGTGCTGATGAAGAGCGATTCGAAAATCAGTTTGACACAGATAATTACCTCTAAAAAAATCCCCGCTTAGGCGGGGATTTTTAAAGGGGAGAAATTATTCTTCGGCGGTTTCTTCAATGGCAGAAAGAAGAGAATCCTCAACGTTTTGCTTTTTCTTTTTGGGGGCAGATTTTTGAAGAATAATATCTATATCGTAGCCAGTAAGTCTAGAAGCTAGACGGACATTTTGACCTTGTTTACCGATGGCAATGGATTGTTGATCTTCGGAAACATAGACTTTGGCTTTTTTGTCGTCGATTTCGACTTTGATGACTTCAGCTGGGCTGAGGGCTTCGCGGATGTATTCGGAAGCGTTGTCGCTCCAGTTAATGATGTCGATTTTTTC